>NZ_CP019225.1:1750547-1767091 GCF_010222815.1 Synechocystis sp. CACIAM 05
TAACCATCTGTATATCGAGGCTTTTCCTATTTTATATATCTTCGAAGCCTCAGTTATTTTTCCTCCAGCTTCTATATAAGCTACTACTCTTTGCCTTAAATCTAAACTGTAAGCCATTGTTTAAACCTGTTCATTTTATACACCCCATAATTTTACATTAAATTCTCTCATCGTTAATTGAAATGACTATACCTAAGGAAAAAGAGTCCTTAAATTGCCCGAGAAAACATCTGTTGTTTGGATTTATTTTGTAGGTAAGCATCAAACACAGCGGCAATATTACGAATTAAAATTCGCCCCCGGGGGGTAACTTCCAAGCCATCCCCCAACCGACGGAGTAAACCATCCGCTTCCAGGACATCCAGGGCCGATAATTCCTTAGCAAAATAGTCGTTAAAATGACAGTCAAAGCCCAAATTATATTTGCTTTCCAATTCCTGGGCAGAGAGTTTAAATTGACACATTAATTCCTTGATTACAGTGCGACGAATTAAATCATCTTGACTTAGTTTAAGCCCTTTTTCTATAGGCATTACTTCTCGGTCTAGGGCATTATAAAAAGCTTTTAATGTTTTATGATTTTGGGCATATACATCTTGCAACATACTGATAGAAGTGATGCCAAAACCCAATAAATCAGACTCCGGTTGGGTAGTGTAACCCTGGAAGTTACGGTGTAATTCTCCCCGCCGTTGGGCGATCGCCAACTCGTCATCGGGTTTGGCAAAATGGTCCATGCCGATAAATACATAGCCTTGCTCGGTAAGGTCTGCAATGGTAGCTTGCATAATTTTCAACTTTTCCTCCGCTGGAGGAAGGGCTGATTCGGGCATTTTCTTTTGTACTGGCTTAAGCCAAGGCACATAGGCAAAATTAAACACAGCAATGCGGTCTGGATTAAGTTGAGCTGTTTTATGTAAAGTTTCTCGGAACGTGCTTAAAGTTTGATATGGTAAACCATAAATTAAATCCACATTAACGCTGTCAAAATTAGCTTGACGAATCCAATCCATTACCTGGAATAACATCGCTTCAGGTTGAATACGATTAACTGTCTGTTGCACTTTGCCATTAAAGTCTTGAATTCCAAAACTGATGCGATTAAAACCTAGTTGACGTAGGGCAAAAATATAATCCTTATCAACATAACATGGGTTAATTTCAATGGAAATTTCAGCATTTTCTGCCAACGGAAAAGCATCAGTAATAGTATTGAATAAAAATTCTGATTGTTCCAGGGTTAAATAATTGGGGGTGCCCCCCCCCCAATGGAGTTGTTGCACCGGTCTTTGTTGATCAACTAAAGGAGCCACTAGGGCAATTTGCTTGGCTACTGCCTTTAGATAGGGATCCACTGCCGGTTTGTGTTGGGTAATAATGGTATTACAACCGCAAAAATAACAAGCTTTAGCACAGAAAGGAATGTGACAATAAAGAGATAAGGGCGTTTTTTGGTAGTTACCCAGGTTAATGGCTCTCTGAAAATTATTAGGATCAAATGCTGGACTTAGCTCTGTGGCAGGGGGATAGCTGGTGTAGCGGGGAATGCCTTGATTGTATTTGTTTAATAACTCAGCGCTAAACTCAACAGCAGGAAATGTGGTGGTCATAAATTTAGATA
Organism: Synechocystis sp. CACIAM 05; assembly: GCF_010222815.1. GTDB lineage: Bacteria > Cyanobacteriota > Cyanobacteriia > Cyanobacteriales > Microcystaceae > Synechocystis. The sequence continues at coordinate 1,752,169 of NZ_CP019225.1, forward strand.
CTATCAGGATTATTTAAATGAATTTTTATCGAAGTATTTAGAGAGTTTTACAACTGTTTTCATCGCTGGTAAATATTTTGCAAACTCTCTTAAACTAACTGAATATTGAGTTGCCAAAATCAAGCAATAGTAAAAATATTGACAACTCAACTCACATTTGATTGTTTTTTATCTAGATTGTGTCTAGATAAAATTGCAAAAGAGAGTATTAAATTGAAATAAACACTCTCTTAATTTTCCCGTTTAACCTATTCACCTACCATTAGGGTGATGGGATGACCAGCGGTACTGCGAGCCTCAGTACTGCCTGGACGATCCTGGCGAGTTAACAAGTCAAATGTATGCTCCCCGATCGCCGCTTTGATCAGGTCTTCGAGGTCATGCATAACTTCCCGATTGAGGGAAAAAGCATAATTGGCTTCTTCAACAATACGGTTTATAGTGGCTTCATCTAAGGGCAAGCTGTTCAACACATCCCGGTAAATTTCTTTGAATTGACGGCGATCGCCTGGGGTAGGCAAACTGTCAAATTCATACATGGCGGTGCCCTCTCCCTCCGGCAATTGTAAAGCGGAACGAATAATATTTTTCAGGCTTTGACCGCCGGATAAATCCCCTAGGTAACGGGTGTAACAATGGGCAATGAGTAGTTCCGGTTCACTTGCTGCAATAGTTTTGAGGCGATCGACATAAATTTTTGCACAGGGAGTAGGTTGGATTATTTGTTGCCAATTAGGACCGTAATAGTAAGCCAAATCCTCCGCTAATTTATCAGTGCGATTCAATTCTGGAAAATAAATTGCGCTAATAATTTCATTGTCCCGATGTTGGCGTAAAGCTGCTTCTAGGGTACTGCAAAGATAGTACAAATTAGCTAATAATTGCCGAAATGGTTCCCGCTCTACAATGCCTTTTAAAAAGCATTTCATGTAGGCAGTGTTTTCTGCCAAAGTGTGGGATTGTTGGGTACCGTAGCGGAGTTTTTGTGCAAGGTTAGTCATGGTTTTACCAAAGGTAATTAGCAATAATTAGCAAACAATTGGAGTAAGTTAAAAGTTGAATAAATTAACACACCATCCCCCGACGGGCTTCGGCATCCACTGGCTTTTGCAAAAAGATACATAGCATTTGCCAGATAATCACAGCAATCCACGGCATTTTTTGACAAAATTTTACCAATTTCGGGGCTTGGCTGTTGGCGATCGCCGTTAGTTTTTCGTTAGCGCTGGCACAGGCTTCTAGGCGGGGGAAAAATTTAGGATTATCCGTGTCCAAAACTTCTGGAAAAGCTCTTGCTGCCGTTGCATTGGTATTTGTCACCACATCCACGTTATATTGCTTAGCATCTAGCCCCACCGACTGATAAAAATCCGTTCGCTCGAACACGGTTAGAGTATGGGTAACAAACACCGTTAAGAGGAAAAAGCGGGACCAAAGTCGGGATTGCCAAGTTTTCCACAGGGCTGTTTGAGAACGGAGTAAAGCCTTGAAAAAATCTCCGTGGCGGTTTTCATCCTGACACCAACACTCAAAATAGTTAAATAGGGGATAAATATTGTGGTCGGGATTTTTTTCTAAATGGCGAAACATTAAAATATAACGCCAATAACCAATTTTTTCTGATAAATAAACGGTGTAAATTACCCACTCTGGCGGGAAGAAAGTATAGGTTCTTTTTTGGGTTAAATAACGCAAATCGAGGGAAAGACCAAAATCCGCCATAGCTTTGTTAATAAAACCGGCATGGCGAGCCTCATCCCTAGCCAAAAGATGAAAAGCCTCTGCTAATTTGGGACTACGATTTTTGAGACGACGGGACAACTCTTTAAATAGCAGAAAACCAGAAAATTCCGAGGTGCAGGACCGCTCTAAAAAGTCAATAAACGCTAAACGGGTGGTTCCATCAATGTGGTCAAAACTACGCTTGAAATCATCGTTACGAACAAAATGATAACGATTGTAATCGGCTCGCAATTCCTCCAACGCCGCTTCAATTTCCTCGTCCTGGAGGGTCAACGCCAGATTGGCAACTTTATCAAAATCGGTGGTGTAAAAACGAGGTGTAAGGAGAGTTTCCTTTACCGGAGCTTTAATGCCGGGGCGAATGGTTTCTAACTGAGTCGGTAGGGTGGTGGATACCATCGTTAATTAACAGGAGAATCTTAAAAGGGATAAGGATTATGGCAAAAAGCCTGAAAGAAAATCAGGGTGAAAACCTAGGGAAAATTTTTGATGTTGCCTTTCATCCTGTCCAATTCCCCGGATCCTGACAAGACAGTTTCCATTGCTACCCCATAGTTTCCAAAGGGGAAAAATTATTACCTGGTCTGGGTTTTGATTATTTGTAAAGAAATGCTAAAGTCTGCAAGTTGAAGCCTCAGAGCCTATTTTAAGAACCCCCCTGGCCTTCAAATTTGGTGGAAAGCTAGATAAAATTTCCCCGGTATTCCTAGAGCTTTAGTGGTTCGATTGAGAGGAAAATTGAAACTTTACCAACAGATTCTGAATCGAAGCAATAAAAAAACTGCCTGTGATTATTCTCACAAGCAGTGGAAGGGAATGGCACCCTCACAAATGGCTAGACCAAAGTTATGACTGATTTAGTTAAGACAGGGTACGCTTTATGGACTGAAGTTACTTATCTAAAAGTTTTTATCAACCCCTGTTGCCCCTGATTTAGCCTAATTGAGTATAAAACAGTAAATCAATGAGGTTTTTATCGTTTAACCTTAACTTGGCGAGCCATTTCCTTGAAACGATTCAAACTAGGGCCAGGGGTACGACGAGCAACATTTTGGGGAATGGGGTCACCACTAGCAAAGGCCACCTGGCTGGGATCAACTTTGGCCTTGGGAGCCGGGGCCACTGGAGCGGAGGCGGGAGTTTCCACTGGGGCAGCCGCTTTAGTAGCAGACTTTTTCTTAATGGAAGTTTTTTTCGAAGTGGTCGGAGCCGGTTTTTCCACCGGAGCTACCTCCGATTTTACGATCGCCACGTCGGCCTCTTCCACCTGGGCGGGGGCTTGGCTTTCATCTAACTGGACGTAAAATTCTTTTTTAGCGCCAAACAATTTTTTTAACATTTAATGTGGTTCTCCTAATTGGGCAGGATTTTACGGTGAATTGTGTACAAACTAATTGTGACTGAATTTTAACAAAAATAGGGCGCTGGAATTTCCTATGGCCAGTCAGCCCCAATTTGAATGGTAACGTCGGAGATTAGATAACCATTGCTATCCACTAAAACTTCCCCCAGACCAATACTATTGCGTACTTGCCTGGCCCCCAAATGGTCGCCTTGTTGAGCAATTACTCTGGTGGTTTGTAAGGGCGGGGAAAAGGCACTGACTACGTTGATGCGGCTGTAACCGGCAGTTTCCAACTCTTTCACTAAAGCTTTCACTGCCTGGGGGCGATCGGTGCTGTCTTGGATGGCAATGCGGAGGCCATAGGGATCGAGGGCAGTTAAGTCTTCCTCCATTTCCATATCCCACAACCAAGAACTGGAAGCCGTGGCCCCAAAATATTCCTCGGTCATCGCTCGAATTTTCCGCTGGTGGGGTAGCCAGTAACTAATGCTGGTGCGGCCGGTACCATTGAAATCCCCCGGCAACATCAACATTTTGACATCTTCCCTAGGAATTTGCGCCGAAAAACCGGCGATCGCCACTAATTCCTCCATATTCAGGTTGGTGTCAATGTTGGACTGAAGAATTTTGACGATGTCCGGTATCCGCAGAATCGTTTGGGGTTTGAGGGCCTGTTCCACCACCGCCCGCATCACTATTTGCTGTCTTTGAATCCGGCCAATATCCCCCAGGGCATCGTAGCGAAACCGCAACATTTGTAGAGCCTTTTCCCCGTCTAGCCGCTGTTGCCCTTCCTTGAGGTTAATGTACAAACGCTGGCTATCATCCTGATATTTCATATCCCGGGGCACATATACATCTACCCCCCCCAGGGCATCAATAAGTTTTTCCACCGCCTGTACATTCACCCGAATATAACGGTCAATGGGCACATCCCCAAGTAAATCCGTCACCGTCATGGCGGCCAAGGCCGGGCCCCCTAAGGCATTGGCCTGGTTAATTTTCCTGGCACCGCTGTAGCCGGGAATTTCTACCCTAGTGTCCCGGGGAATGGATAGCACCACCAAGGATTTTTCCTTCGGGTCAAGGCGAATCAATACCATCGTATCGGTGAGCCCCTCCACCGAATTGACTAACGCATGGTAGCCGGGATTGGGCTGACTGGGGTCCGGTTCTTCGGAGGTTAATACCTTGGTACCCAGCAGCAACACGTTAATGGGGCGGCTGAGTTGGGGGATATTGAGGTTCTTGTAGGAAACGGCCTTTTCCTGGCCAAATACCGCTGCCTGCTCCGGTGTAAGTTTGCTCTGGCCCAGGGGAGTTGAATACATGGCCAGCAAAGATCCTGCCCCCGCCGATACTAAGGCGATCGCCGTTAGAGCAAAACCCGTTAATAACCACTTACCGCCCTGGAATTTCCCCTTTCGGGGGGATTTTTTGCCATTATGACTATCCCCACCCCGTTTATTAGAATTTTTAGCCATCACCAGTTTGACCCCAAACTAACCATTGATATTTTTCTCCAATTGGTATGACGTCCTTTGGTGCTCTAGGCGGGTCCCAAGGTAATAAGGTAATTGGATTGGATACTAGCAAAACCACTGCAACATTGGCAAGAAAAATTTCTCTTCCCTACCGCCATGGCCATGAACAAGCTTTTAAAGTAGTCAAAAAAAGACAAATATTAATCATTTTTAGCAGAATTTAATTGAGCGTATTTAGGTAGTTTAATAGTAAAACTAGAGCCCACTCCTATTTCACTAGTTAGATAGATATCCCCCCCCATCATCTGACAAAATTTTCGGGTAATAGCTAAACCTAAGCCAGTGCCACCATATTTACGGGTAGTGGAGGAATCTGCCTGGGTAAAAGGTTGAAATAATTTCGACATTTGTTCTTCAGTCAGACCAATTCCCGTATCTTTTACCTGGAATGAAAGCCAGTCTTTTTCGTCAACTTTGAACTCCTCAACGATAAAACTAATAATCCCATCCTTGGTAAATTTACTGGCATTACTAAGCAGATTTAGTATCCCCTGCCGTAGCTTAATTAAATCCCCGTAGACTTCTTCAGATTCCAGGGAAATTTCCACCTCTAATTTATTGTTATTGTTTTTGAGCAAGGGACTGATAGTATCAAGAATGCCTGCAATCAATTCCTTGAGGTTAAATGTCTCCAAATATAGTTCCATTTTTCCTGCTTCAATCTTGGAGATATCTAGCAAATCATTAATTAAAGCCAACAATGACTTACCAGAACGCAAAATTTTGTCCAAGTCTGGCACCAATTCTTCTGAATCTAAGTCTTCAGCTTCTTCAATTAACATTTCACTATAACCAATGATGGCATTCAGGGGAGTTCTCAATTCGTGGCTCATATTAGCAAGAAAAATACTTTTCGTAGCATTGGCAGCTTCGGCTTCGGAACTGGCTAATTCCAACGCCTTGACTGTATTTTCTAACTCCTCAGTTCTTTGTTGAACCTTTTCCTCTAAACAAGAATTAGCAACTGCTAATTGTTTTTGGGCTAGCTCCAATTCCTGATTTTTTTTCTCTAAACTAGAATTGGATTCGCGCAACTCGTTGGTCATCAAATTAAAAGATTTGGCTAGAATGCCCAGTTCATCTTCTCCTAGCACTGGAGCCCTAGCCTCCCGATCGCCGGAAGATATATCAATGGCGGCTTTAGTAATAAGCAAAATTGGTTTAGTTATTTTGATAGATAATAGATAAACCGCAATTAAAAGCAAAGCTGTGCTCACCAATCCCACTAACACTAACATGCGGGTAAATCGCCTAGCCAATTCCAGGGCTTCTACCTCACTAATTTCAGTAATTAAAGCTAAATTATATTTTTCTATCCACTGGTACACCCCCAACACTGGTGTGCCAGCATAATTAACATAGTTACCCTGGCCACTATTGCCAGCCATTACTGAATTGATTCCCAAGCTATTAAAATTTGGTTTGGAACCATTGGCCGTCAATTTTTTGTTTTCATCCGACGCAATAAACGAAACTTGATTATTTATTTCTCCTACCAAAAACGTTTCTCCCGTATCTCCCAATCCAGTACGTTTGCGAATTAAATCATCAACGGCATTCAAATTAATATCTATACTCAAATAACCTAGTCTTTCCCGAGTTACATCATGCTTTATGTTAGTGGCAAAGGTCATACTAGGACGATTATAAATCTTAGAGAAATAGAAATTTGGCACTGTTTTAAAATTGGAATTAATATTGGCAAAATAAGTGGTCTGGTTGCCAATGCCTTTATAGACACCGATTTCATCCAAGTTATTAGAAGCCACCACAATACCACCAGTGTTGAGAATATTAATGGCTTCAATATGGGGCAGAAACAGATCAATCTCTCGCAACTCTTCAATTAATCTCTTCTGAATTATTTTATATTGAGGGTCACTAACACTAGTGTTTTTTAGCAATTCAGTATTTGCCTGAATACTGTTAATATCACTGAGTAAAAACAATGTATCTTTTTGTCCCTCCATCCATTGCTCTAATTGATATTCTTTGAGGTTGTTAGAAATATTTAGACGATTAAAGGTTTGGCTTTCTATGCCCTTAACTGCCCTGTAGTTAGCAACTAAGAAAATTGACGCCACTACCACGCTGGAAAGGCAAAAATAGGAAAGTACAAATTTAAGCAGTAAACTTCTTCGCACCGACTTAATAATTGAGACCATGGCTAAAAATTACTCATATACAATTACTGAAGATTTTGGTGGAAATAACACCAGCATGTCCCCCATGGGTTAAATCAACGAAGGAACATTTCTTGTCCGGGTGAATTTTGGAGGCAAAGATAAACAACCTGATGGGAAATAAAACAGGGCAACTATTGCTATAATTCTAACAACTGTTCAGTATGGAATCTATGGCTAAGGTTCTCCTAGTTGAAGACAATGAAATGAATCGCGACATGCTATCCCGTCGCTTGATCCGCAAAGGATACGAGGTGGTGATAGCCGTTGACGGTGAACAGGCTGTGACCATGGCTATCTCGGAGTCTCCCCAGCTTATTCTAATGGACATGAGTCTGCCGATCATTGATGGCTGGACTGCCACTAAGCAAATTAAAGGTCATCCCGATGGAGCTCACATTCCCATCATTGCCCTGACCGCCCATGCCATGGCCAGTGACCGAGAAAGGGCGATCGCCGCCGGTTGTGACGACTACGATACCAAGCCGATTGAAATCAAGCGTCTGTTACAAAAAATGGAGGCATTGATTAATTGAAGTGTTATTGATCTTTACTTTTCTGATCACCCAATTTATTAATAGTTTTCGTGAAATAATCCTTTGCCATTGGGAGCAACAAAAACTTAAAGGTGGTTATATTTTGAGTTAGCAATAATCTAGTCAGGGCATATCAAGGGTATTTAAGTTACCCAGGTCTGACAAAATTTGGGAATTATTAATTATCAGTAAAGGCTAAAATAATTCGTAAAACTAGGTTGATCAACTATAAGTTCTTTAATAAATGATGAATCCTTCTATTAATTCAGTTGATATAGAAAGTGCCACCGCTTTCATTCGTCACGAGCTCAGAACTCCCATTAATGCGATTGTCGGCTATGGGGAAATGGTTCAAGAAGAGTTAGCAGAAGCTAATTCTCCCCTTACAGAAGAAATAGATACATTACTGGTGGAAGCACAGAAGTTACTTGAAATTATCAACCTATTTGTTAAGCATTCTGACGGAGAGGATAAGTCGGATTTTCAGAAGCTTTTTTCCACCATTCCCCACAGCACTAATTTTTCCATTACTAACATCATTCTTAACTGCGATAGTTTGCTCGAAGCAGAGGAATGCACCAATGAACTTGAACTTACTGAAGATATAAGAAAAATAAAGTTAGCGGCCTTACGCTTGCAGGGCCTAGTCAATAATATTGAATCAATTTTTACCAATTTTTTAGAATCATTAAATCCTGGCAATGAAACCGGTCTATCCCCTGATTCCATTTTTTCATCTTCCTCAAATACCAATGAAATTCCCCTGGGCAATATCAAAACTAATGGTGTTGACTCCAGGGAACTGTTAAAAGGCAAAATTCTGGTGGTAGACGATAATCCCAGCAATTTAGATTTATTTTTTCAACACTTAACTCGCAAAGGCCATGTAGTCACCACTTGTTTAAGTGCGAAGGACGCGTTAGATCTTCTCCAAAGTCAAAATTACGATCTAATTTTGCTGGATCTACTCATGCCAGAAACTAATGGAGACCAGTTTTTAGAATATTTAAAAACCAGTGTAGAATTTCAGCATATTCCGGTCATTATTGTTTCAGCTTTAGATGAATTTGAGAGCATTATTCGTTGTATTGAGATGGGGGCGGAAGATTTTTTGCCCAAACCCTTCGACCCAGTATTACTCAAGGCTCGCATCGGTTCTTCCTTAGAAAAAAAGCGCTTACGGGATCAAGAAAAGTTATATACCCAACAGGTGGAAGCCCTCTCAGAAATGATGGCTAAGGAGCTAGAAAAAGGTAGACAAATGCAAAAGAATTTCTTGCCAGCCCATTTATTAACCAGGAGCGGGTGGGAATTTTCTGCCTACTTTAGTCCGGCCCAACAACTGGCTGGAGATTTTTATGACTTATTTGAGCTTCCTGGCGATCGCCTGGGAATAGTGGTGGCGGACGTTTGTGACAAAGGGGTAGGGGCCGCATTATTTATGGGATTATTCCGCAGTTTAATTCGCATTTTTTCCGGGCAAGCGGCCCTGGATGGTTTAATCAATCCTTCTTTTAATTTGCCTAGCGGTCAGGGTCTACTAGATGTCAACCTAGACAATTTGCTCAATAACATTAATTTTGAACCATTGGAGTCTATTAAATTAATCAATAATTACGTCGCTATTAACCATGGCGAAGCTAGTATGTTTGCCACAATTTTCTTTGGCATTCTAGAACCTAGTAGTGGTAAATTGTCCTATATTAATGGCGGTCACGAACCGGTTTTTATTGTCGATAGTAACCACCAGTTGAAAACCAAGTTAACCTCCACAGGACCAGCGGTGGGAATGTTGCCTGATCTGCAGTTTAAAACGGCAGAAATTATTCTACAGCCAGGAGACTTACTACTGTCATACACCGATGGCGTAACGGAAGCAAAATCACCCACTGGTAACTTTTTTGGCAAGGAAAAATTATTAAAAGCCCTAGGCAGTTCGTTTAACTCAGTTGATCAATTAATGCTGAATATCAAGGACTCCCTGGAGGAACATATGGGGGAAGCTCAACAGTTTGATGACATTACTTTGCTAGCGATTAAATTTCAAACAACTTAACTATTTTTTAGAGTAGTTTCTTGCTCTAATTCTCCTTGGCAGAGGGTGAAAATACGTTGACAAAAATTTTCTAAATATTCCGGCGTATGGTTAACCATAACCATAGTGGTACCATTTTCTTGGTTGATTAATTTTAGTTGTGTTAAAACCCTTTGGGCTAACGCCGGATCAAGAGCAGCAGTAGGTTCATCTAACAGAAGAATGCGAGGACTTAACATGGTGGCCCGTACGAGGGTAACCAACTGTCTTTGCCCCACAGAAAGCTGTAGTTCATTTCGATCTAACCAATCACTGGGAATTTCCCAAATATCACAGGCCCGAATCCTTCGTCTTTGACATTCTGTTTTGCTAACTTTCTGCAGTTCTAGAGGATAAATTAAGCTTTCTTCCACTGTCATACCCAAAAGTTTTGGTTCCTGGGGCACTAAAACTATTTCTTGACGCAGTTGCTGAATCGGATATTTATTTAAAGCTTTTTCATCATAAAGAATAGTACCCTGACTTACTTCTTGGAGTCGATTTAATAGCCGCAGTAAAGTGGTTTTACCCGCCCCCGATCGCCCTTGGAGACCAATAATTTCCCGATGGTCAATGTGGAGAGAAATATTATTAAGTAAAACAGTGGTGCCAGTTATTTCAGTGGTGCTAACCCCGATTAATTTAATCAAAGAAGTCATGCATTCTCCGAGGCCAAGGCCTGTTGACGAATTAATTGTTGGACCTTAGCTAGGGCTGGGTTAACTTCCACATTTTGGCGATCGGGGTTCTGCTCAAAAGCGGCTTGCTCTTGGGAAATCATGTGAATATCCTGGTCAATCAAACCTTCTAGTAAGGGCCGGGCTGTTCCCGATAGCCAATTTTTTAAAAAACTCCTAAAGGCAACGGGTAATTTATGTAGTTTGGGAAAAGCTTCTAGGGAAGTAAAGTGGACTAAATAGGCCTTGGTTTTGTTGGCAGAAATGGGACAAAATAGGCAGTAAATTTTAAAGTCTGCTCCCAACGTAGAGGACCAATGGGGATAGATGTAACTCACCCGCAAATTTTCTGGATGCAATCGTCTTAGGGTAGGGAAAAACAGTTGGGAAATGGACCAGATTTTATCAATTTTGTAATAACTTTGGGCATCGTAGTCCACCACCACCCGATCGCCATTGGTTTCAATTTCCCGGAGGGAAGCAGAGGCCCAAGCCTGGTAATTATCGTGTAAATGCCCGTGGTACATATCCATTAAATTTTCAATCAGGTAGGAAAAATGACCCGGGCAATCAAAGGCGGCGAAACTACCAATGTGGTTTAAATGGTGCCATTCTGGTATCGCCAAGGGCTCTGGTCCGTGGCTGGCAAGATAGTCTAGATCCCCTGGATAAAGCCAAATAAACCCATCTTTTTCCTGCACAGGATAGGTGCGCAAACGGCAGGGAGGAAGTTTTTGATCCTCGCTAAAATAGGGGATCTTTGCACAGTGGCCCTGGGCATCAAACTGCCAACCATGGTAAGCACATTCTAAATTATTGCCCAACACCTTTCCTTCACTCAACTTCACTTGACGATGGGGACAACGATCCTCCACCGCCCGCACCTGGCCATCCTGGTCCCGATAAATGGCGATCGCCTTTTCCCAAAGAACAATTCCCAGTGGTCCCTGACCTAATTCCCCTGCTTGGGCCACCACATACCAATGGTTGAAATTGATTGGGGTAGTACGCAGCATAGACAATGCTTGACTATGGGAAGAAAGAGCGCTCATTAGCAAGCCAACAACAGTGGTAAAGGTAAAGCAAAAAACTGATCCTACCCAGGTAAGGGCCGTCCCACACTGGAACTAGCTCGTCACGAAAGTCCCAAGCAATCCTGCTAGAATAAGGCATTCAAAATGATTTTTCAATCTGTTCTCGTATGCCTTCTTCCTCCAACAGTGCAGCCTTTTCCCTCGATGAATTTGCCAAAGCCCTTGACAAACACGACTACCATGCGGAGAAAGGTCAAACCGTCCATGGCAAAATCTGTCAGCACGCCAACGAGGGAGTTTATGTGGATTTTGGCGGTAAATCCCCCGGTTTTGTCCCTGTACAGGAATTAGGTCTAAGGCCCCATGCGGAAATTGAGGACAGTTTTCCCCTGGATAGTGCCTGGGATTTCCTCGTCACCAGTGAACAAAATGACGAGGGGCAAGTAAGGCTTTCCCGGCGTCAGTTGCAAATCCAGCAATCCTGGGAAAACTTGGCAGAGTTGGAGGAGAGTGGCAAAACCCTCGAAATGGTCGTCACCGGCACCAACAAAGGAGGCGTGGTGGGCGATGTGGAAGGATTGCGGGGTTTCATTCCCCGATCACACCTGATGCACAAGGACAATATGGACGCTTTGGTGGGGCAAGTGCTCAAAGCCCATATCCTCGAGGCTAACCAGGATAACAATAAATTGGTGTTGACCCAGCGTCGCATCCAACAGGCCGAATCCATGGGCAAAATTGCGGCGGGCAATATCTACGAAGGCAAAGTGGCTAAAATTCAGCCCTATGGCGTGTTTGTGGAAATTGAAGGGGTAATGGGTTTACTCCATGTCAGCCAGGTGAGCGGCACCAGGGTTGATTCCCTCAATACCCTGTTCACCTTTGGCCAAACCATCAGTGTCTACGTCCAAGAAATTGACGAGTATAAAAATCGTATTTCCCTTTCCACCCGCATTTTGGAAACCTATCCTGGGGAATTGGTGGAAAAATTTGACGAAATGATGGCCGATGTTCCCAATCGGTTACCCCTGGTACAATCCAAACAAAATTTGGGCGATAAACAGGAGCAACTGGAAAAAAACTAAGGGTAGATTTAAGCGACTCTCCCCAGTTTGAACGACGATCCAAACAGGGTAACCAGACAGTCCAGTAAAACGATTTCAAGTACGCTCCAAGCATTATCCTCCAAGCTGGGATTGGGGAGCCAAATACCAAAAAGAGTCAGAGAAACTCTCCCTGACTCCACCAAATGTTGTTGTTGCTTGAGGAAATCTCAGTGGCGGTTTCCCAACTCGCGCAGTCTTTGATTTCTATATAAAAAATTGTAACATGGAACACGATTTTTGTAACAAAAAATAAAGTTTGGTTATTTTTGGCCCTAATTTGATCTTAAAGCAACTAGTCTGAGACTTTATGACCGTTTTCTGCGACTACCTGAACTATGGGAATTTTGTCTCTAACTGGTTTGGGATCAGACAAAATTTTGTCCCCATATTATCGCAATAGAAGACAAGGATATTGAAAAAACTTCAATTTCTCCCCAGAGCAAAATTTGGGGAATTAGTCTATTAATTGAGCGGTTGGTTCAGGCGTTGACTTTCTAGCCGTTGAATTTCTTGGCGAGCTTTTTGCCACTGCTCTTGATAGTAACGAAAATCCTCCGCTTGGGTACGGGGATCTAACTGTTGCAGTTTACCAAAGCAATGCTTTTGATAACTTTCCCAAGGCACTTTTTCCATAATGGAGATCGCCTCTGGAATGCGCAGATTAGCTCGAAACAGATCTTCGGCACTGGTTTCCGTCAGTTGAAAAAGAGACTCAACGGAGTTAAAGTCTCCCTCTTGCTCCAGGTAAGCTAATTGCACTAGTAGGGGTAGCTGATTATCGGGGTCGGAATCCAAATTAAAATACTCCCGCACCTGGTCAATTTTTTGCCACAGTAAACGATGGTGAGCAAAGCTAAATAAAAGATCGTTTTCCGTCAATATTTGATCAATAGTTGGCCGTTCCTGGGGGCAATGGAGATATATTTTCAACAATAGAGCTTCCGCCTTCTCCAGTAGGCTACTGGTGGGATCCTTGGCCTGCCAATGCCTAGACCCATTTTTTCCAGGGCGATCGCCATAGGTCAGTTGACTAGAAAGATTATTAACTTGCAGACTAATTAAACGACTGTCTCCTTGACTCAAAATTTCTCCACATAACTGTAGATAGTAGGCCCGTTTATTTTGGTCTGTTAAACGTTTTAGAATGTCCACCATCCCCCTGGCTACCTGCTCAAAATCGAGGGGATCTTTGAGATTTTTTTGCTTGAGCAATTGTTGAATTTGCCAATCTACCCAGAGGGGAGCCTGCTTAACTAAAGTTTGGTAAATTTCTTTATTTTCAGCACTACTGTGGATAAACTCATCGGCATCTTTCCCCGCCGGTAGGTTCAAAATACGCAAATTAACTTGACCACTATAAACCAAAGGCTCAATTTCCTGGATCGCCCGCTGGGTAGCATTAATACCAGCCTTATCGGCATCAAAATTAAAAATAATTTGCTTAGATTGACTAAACCGCATCAAACTTTGTACTTGGTCTCGACTTAAGGCTGTTCCCAAGGCCGCCACAGTTTGCTTAATACCACTTTCGTGCAGAGCAATAACGTCAAAATAGCCCTCTACTAAAATTGCTTCATCTACTTTTTGAATAGCAGTTTTAGCTTGGTCTAAACCAAATAAAGTCTTGCTTTTATGAAATAAAGGAGTCTCTGGAGAATTGAGGTATTTCGGCTCATCGTTTCCCAAGGTTCTACTGCCAAAAGCAATGGTTTTACCTTGAACATCCCGAATCGGAATCATCAAACGATGGCGAAATTGATCGTAATAACCAGTACCAGATTGACGAGCCTTAATTAAGCCCGCCTGTTCCACTGCCGCCACAGGATAACGTTTTTGTTCCACCAAATAGCGGTAAAGAGTTTCCCAACCAGCCGGAGCATAACCCAACTGAAATTCTTGGATCGTAGCTGAAGATAAACAACGTTTTCGATCCAAATAAGTTAGAGCTTCCTGTCCTTGGGGCTGAAAAAGAGTATGGTGATAAAAACCGGCAGCCACAGCCATAATTTCATAGAGCTGTTCCCGCAGAGATAGTTGCCGTTGTAACTCCTGTTTTTGCGCCGGCTCTAGGGTTTGAATTTGGATTTGATAGCGACGGGCTAAATCTAAAGCCACATCTGTAAAGGAACGCTTACCCAGTTCCATTAAAAAATTAAAGGCATTGCCCCCAGCTCCACAACCAAAGCAATAATACATTTGCTTGGTTGGACTGACACTAAAACTTGGTGACTTTTCATCGTGGAAAGGACATAGGCCAAGGTGATCCCGCCCCCTTTTCTTGAGCACGACATAATCGCCGATAATTTCGACAATGTCTATTCTTTGCTTAATTTCTTGGATGGTGTCTGGATGCAGACGGAGGTTATCCATGATAAATCAACCTACTCTGCTTCTAAGAGTGACGATGGGGAGAGATACTTGTCAACTTAAGCTCTACTCAAGCATGGTCAACCAGCAAAAAGCACCCCCCATTGAAGGAGAGTGCAATTTGCAGATTATTCAATTGGGATTACACCAAGGAATTAACCGTTGATAGCAGGAGCGGTCAAAGCCACAGGAGCTTGCTCCCCAGACGCTAAGTCGAGGGGGAAGTTGTGGGCATTGCGTTCGTGCATTACTTCAAAACCGATGTTGGCGCGGTTCAATACATCAGCCCAGGTACCGATTACCCGGCCTTGGCT
>NZ_CP019225.1:1767191-1839785 GCF_010222815.1 Synechocystis sp. CACIAM 05
TCAAGGTACCGAACCAACCGACATAAATCCGGTTGTTGGTAGAGGTCACCCACTGACAAAACTGTTCCCACAAGGAAGCGCTTTCGCGCTGCTGGAGAGTCGTTGTCATTTGGTTATAATTCCTTATGTATTTGTCAATGTTCGAAGGATTTGGCCTCAAGCTCAGAGATTTCTTTGCTTGGGAGCCAGTTATGTATATGAGTAATATAACAAGATTGTAACAATTTGTAAATAGCTTGCTGAAAAAAATCTGTCTAGCCGGTGGTTGTTAGGGGTTGCCGATCGCCATTAGAGGGATGATTGATTCCGTTAGGGCTTCAGTATGTTCTCGTGGGGGGATAGTAAAGTCAATGATCCTGCAACACAACTTCCCCTTGGCGCAGAATTTGGAAAATTTTCTTTGCTCCGTCCCATTGGGCAACAGTGGATGGCAGACCTTTACCAATTGGCCCCTGCTGCTCCAGGTTGAGGCAATCCAAACAATGTACAGCAGGAAAAGTTTCGGCAATATCGGCCAATTTTTCCAAGGGTGGGTGTCCTGACAAATTGGCGCTGGTGGTGGCCAGGGGCCCCGTTTGCAGCAAAATTTCCAGGGCGATCGCCTGGCGGGGAATGCGAACCCCAATGGTCTGGTCTTGACGGGGATTGATTTCCGGGGGCAACTTTTCGCTGGACGGCAATACCAGGGTTAGGGCACCGGGCCAGTATTTTTTCATCATTGCTTGCCACAGTTGCTTTTCCCGTTGACTACCTGCCAGGTAAGGGAGAATTTGTTCTACGGTTGCCGCCATCAAAATCAATGGTTTACTAGCTTCCCGTTGTTTAAGCTCGTAAATTAAAGCTGAGTTTTCTGGACGCACCGCTAAGGCCGGCACTGTATCGGTGGGAAAACTGACGACCTGATGGCCGATCGCCGCTGAGACTAAATCCGATTGACTGACTAGGGGCACGGTTAAGTCCGACTCATAAAATTGAAAATTATTATTACTAGCGGAATATGTTCACCGTCCCGGTAAGCCCACATACCAGAAATAAGTCACCATGGGAATTAGGGTTGCCAAAGCCAACAACACCACAACCCATACGGTGGCACTGGTATCGTCGGTTTCTTCCGCCGTAGAGAAAGTTCCTTCCAAACTAATTTCTTCCAGGGCTGGGGGGCCGGGATCCGGTTGTCCAGCTAAAATTGCGCCCAAACGTTTGTCAGCTTCAATCAACGCTTGGTTATACTTTGCCCCATCCTTGAGAGGAACAGCCAGGGTTTCCCGCAGTAAACTATCCACCATCTCATCGGTCAATAGGGCTTCTGCCGTTTCTCCCCGACGCAAAGCAGTGCTATTGGTGAGGGTATCTAGCACCAGTAGGGTTTGATTGCTCTGGCTGGCTTCATCGGGATACCAATGCTCAAACAGATCATTGACAAAGCCATCGATAGTGGCATCAAAATCCAAACGGCGGATGACTACAAACCGGGCTTCTTGCCCACTGGACTGGGCTAATTTTTTTAGATCGCTATTGAGTCTGTTTTCATTGGCCAGGCTGATGGCCTCTGCTTGATCCACCAGGAAGGTCTTAGAGCCAGGGGACAAAATTGGCAGGTCATAAACCCCAGTGGCCAGGGCGGGGGCGGGACTTAGCCCCAAAAGTACTAGGGTTAAAAACAAAAAACTGAGCAAACGTTTGCAAAAAATACTCAGATTGAAGGGATGGTGAGGGGCGACAGTCATGGGCAATTGCCGGTGAAACTCCACCCTTCAGCTTACCAAAAACAGGTCAAAGACAAGTATTGAGCGGAACAACGGCTATTTCTTAAGATTCGCTCTGACTCAGGTTTGGGGACCATGGCATCTATCTACTATCCAGTGGAAAGAAGCAAAATAAACCCTTTCTAATACCAAAATGATAGTGGGAATAACTGAGTGATTTTGGCTAAAAACTTAACTTAAGAGCATTAACGGGGACATCATCCCAGGAATTAACTATACGGAGTTGCGCTGTCCATCCCTCTGCTTTTTGGGCAGGAGTTAGATTGTCTTGCCAAGAACGATGGCAATCCTGGGCGGCGTCTTCGTCCAGACAAGCAATGCAAGCATAGACAATGCCTGCGGGATCTAGTTGTTCATTGACCCAAATTTTTTCCATGAAGTATTTTTCCTTGACTAACAAAGACCATCGACGATGGCCCTCAATCTAAGACTATCAAAAGTCTTGACTTCTGGACTTTTCGGCGGCAATAGCCCGAAGTAAAGTTTCAAGCTGGGCTGTGACCGACGTCATGGTGTAGGGGTCATCGGGATGGGGGGGGTTGCCGGGAATTTCAAAATGGGGGCGTTCACCATAGATTTGTCCCCAGCGAAAATCCGCCTGACGCACAATTTCTGTCAACAGGGCAGAATTATCTAGCACCTGCTCCACCATGGTGGTCAAGGCTATTAGGGGAAGCTCCAAATGTTTGCTAATTAAGGCGTCTGCTTCGTCAATGCGGGTTTGTAACACCAACAATAATGCCCCTTCAGAGTCCTGCAAATGATCGTTGGCAAACAATTTCAGCTCTGTCTTTCGCTGTATCAACCTGGGTACGGGGGACTCTCCTTTGAGAAAATCTCCCCCCGCCTGGCCAATCACATCTGCCAAGGTTCTTTCCCGACCGGCGATCGCCTCTAGAAAAATTTGTCGGTCCCGGTCTGATGTAGATGCCGACTCCGGGGAATGGGGTAAATCCGTCATCAAAAAAATAGGGAGATTTAAGCGGGGGCGAGGATAATCCGGCTAGCTAATGTTGGACAATCAACACCGAGCATTGCACGTGGTGAATGACGTAACTGCTAACACTGCCCAAAAATACTTCTGCTAAACCTTTTAGTCCGCGGCGACCAAGCACCACCAAATCAGCATTCCAATTCTTGGCCATGTCACGGATCCAGCGCCCTGGTTCCCCCACTTTGACATCCCACTCACATGTCACCCCATCCTCCTGTACCTGTTGGACAATGGATTGCAGCCACTGCCGGGCTTCCGTTTGTTGTTCTTCCAAATGCTCTTTAATTACCTGGGAAAAACCAATGGCCGCCTCCCCATAAAAGCTGGGGTAGATACTCAAATCCTGACTGTCCACTGGAATACAGTAGAACAGCATCAACTGGGAGGACTCTTTCTGGCCTAGGGCGATCGCCTGCTGTAGAACTTCCTTGGCCAATTCAGAACGGTCTAAGGCAACTAAAATCTTTCCGTAGCCCATGGTGGAAACTCCTGCCCCATATCTGTGGCCTAGCAAAACACAAGTGCGTCAAACTCACCTTGATACTTCTAATTCTAGCCTCTGTAGATAGCCGAATCTTTGGTTTGGCCCTGGGAAATTCATAGTCCCCTGTCCTCAGGCCGGAAAGCTAAAGTCTACAACTCCATAGCTATAAAAAAACTGGGTCCAGCTAGGGAACCCAGTCCGACGATAATAATCGGCGTGATGCAAAAAACGGGCTTGGAGGGACTCGAACCCCCGACCTCGTGGTCCGTAGCCACGCGCTCTAATCCACTAAGCTACAAGCCCCAGTCGTTTGCCTGATGACTTATAACACTATCACAGTGGTCGAAACTTCCGCAAGCTTTTTGCATGGGAAGCACTGGGGGAATTTTTGGTAGGATAGCAAAGATAATAAATAACCCTTTGGAGAAAACGCGTGATCGAACCCCTATTGCTCGGCATTGTACTTGGACTAATTCCTGTAACCCTAGCAGGACTGTTTGTGGCGGCCTACCTGCAGTATAAGCGGGGCAACCAGTTTAACTTGGATTAGGGAACCTCCGTCATCGGTCATTTTCCTAAAATAAATACTTTCTCACTTTGACCAAGATTTGGTGCAGGAAAACCCCAATTTCAGCAGTAGCGAGTTGGGGCTCAGTTTTGATTGGCCTTGGTTAAAAAAGAATCGGCTAATTTTTTGGGTCTCCACCATAGGTCGTTTCTAGCTGGCTGCGGCTGAGTGCTTCATCGACAAGATCCGCCAATAACGGGGGACTTTCACTCAGTTTTCCCAAAATTTGGGGGCCAGGGGGCTTTTAAAACAGGCTCTTAGGCTACCCCAGCAGACCTCTTTTTTTCCCTTTCTGCCGGGAACGATGCAAGTTCTGGGGCGGCAGGGGAACCACTGCGTCTTCCAGGGGCAAACGGCGGACTTCATTGGTGAAGATATGGGCTTGATACACTTCTTGGTTATTTAGTTCTAGGGCAGTGAGCCAGCCACTTTTGGGATGATAGGCCCCAGTGTCAATATCCAACCAACCGGGGCCCGACACTAACTTACCCGGCTCCACGTTGGCAAAGGTGAACGTTATGGTGTGGCCGGTGATAATTAACTTGTTGGCAAAGTAGGGATAGGGGTAGCGATGGAACTCATCCCGGATCCAACAGAATTGGGCTTCTCCCTGCTCTTCGATAGGGAGGCGGGGATCTACCCCAGCGTGGACTAACCAAACATCCCCCAGGTCAAGATAGAGGGGTAAGTTGCGCATCCAGTCCACATGGCTTTGGGGAATCTGGTGCTCATAACTTTCTAGGGTTGATTTGCCGCCGCTATAAATCCAAGCATGTAGTAGTTGGGGAGAAAAGTTAAAGCCCCCCACCGCATCCAACATCATTTGTTCATGGTTACCCAACAGGCAATGGTACTTGTTCTCCATGACAAAATCCACCACTTTGGCGCTTTCTGGACCTCGGTCGATCAGGTCACCGACGAAGTAAACCCCATCTCTTTCATTGGGGGCGATCGCCTCGAACAAAGCAGTAAGGGCGTCGAAATGGCCGTGGACATCACCAAAGACAATGCGTCGAGGATTGGGCATGGATCAAGCGAGCCGGGGCAGGGGGAAATTTGCAGGACAGTCTATAACAATGGCAGACATAAAACCGCCAACAGTTGGGAAAAGGATCGATGGATTAACTAACTTGGATCGATTCCCTAGTCCAATATAGTCCAAGGGCTAGGTAATGGATTTTTTCCTAGCTTTAGTGGGGTTGGTCAGCCCGAACTCTCGGCCGGCTTGAGAGTGGTTTTAGCACTTTTTAGAATTGTAGATAGTGGAGCAGTTGGGTAATCAATGCCACTGGCAATCCTAAACGCTTTTGTAAATCCCCTAGGTTGCGGTAGTCTCCCCCAATCTCCCTTTCTTGCAACAACGCAGTGGCGATCGCCGGAGATAGGTGGGGCACGGTAAGTAATTGGTTAAGGTCGGCTTGGTTAACCGGAATTTTGGGTGGTGCCAGTAGGCTATCCGGATCGGCATAGGTAAAGGAAAGTATGGGTTCCCAAGGCTTAATTTGTTGCACTGGGACATTGAGGGCAGCGGCCAAATCTTCCAGGGCTAGAAATTGCACCCCCATGGTGCTCAATTCTTTTAGTTGTCGGGCCTGGTGAATAGATAACCCAGGCAAACGCAGCCATTCATCCACTGTGGCTTGGTTAACTTCAATCCTGAGGCCCAATTCCCCGGCGATCGCCAATTCTTGCCAAGATTGAAAACGGTAGTAGGGATCATTTTGCAGACGACGTTGGAGAGCCCGGCGACGAAAATTGACCATGGCCAAGGGGAAGGAAAGGGAACAAATACAATTTTAGTGGGGAAAAATCTCCGCCCCCCAACCATCTGGGATTGTAGAAATAGGGGAAGATGGTATGGAGGCATTTCACCCCCTGCAATGGCACAAGCATAATGAATTGGCATATTAGCGACGCCCAAAACCTAGCCACCATCGACTATGAAATCGGGGACCATGGCCATAGCCCTGCTCAGTATGAGATTCTGCGGCGAGTTATCTACGCCACGGGGGATTTTGAGTACCTCAACCTACTGCATTTTTCCGCCCGGGTACTGACGGTGGGGGCCGCCGCTTTAGCATCCCGCACCACCATTCTTGTGGACGTGCCCATGGTACAGGTAGGCATTGTCCCCACTTTGCAAAAGACCTTTGCCAACCCTGTTTATTGTGCTACCCAAAGCATTACCAGGCCCCAAAAGGAAAGAACAGAGGAAGCCTGGGGCATATTGAACTTGGCCCACCGTTACCCAGATGGGATTTTCGTAATTGGTCACGCCCAAACCGCCTTAGATGCCCTGATGGAGTTAGTAGAAGCCCAACGCATCCAGCCGGCCCTGGTCATTGCCACCGCCACTAATTTTGGCGATCGCCAAGACATGGAATTAAATTTGCAAAAAGCTAACATACCCCACATCATAATAGTCCAGGGAAGAAAAGGGGGGACAGAGGTGGCCGTGGCCATCATTACTGCCCTAGTGGATTTAGCTTGGCAAGCCTACGAACAAAGGGCCCACCTAAATTAGTCATTTCCAACCTTTCCATACCAGATTTAATTATGGCTTTTTGGCTGATGAAGTCCGAACCCGTCACCTATGGCATTCACCATCTCAAAGCGGAAGGAGAGACCCTCTGGGATGGGGTGAGAAATTATCAAGCCCGCAACTTTTTACAAACCATGGCTGTGGGAGATCAAGCTTTTTTTTACCATTCCAACTGCAAGCCACCGGGCATTGTCGGGCTAATGACCATTACCGCCGAGCAAGTGGTGGACCCCACGCAGTTTGACCCTGCTAGCCCATACTTTGACCCCAAGGCTACTCTGGAAAAGCCCCGTTGGTTCACCGTTAAAGCCAGTTTTACCAGGGAATTTGCCCAGATGATTACTTTGTCCACCCTCAAAGCCCAGTTTAGTCCGGAGGAATTAGGAGTCCTTAAAAAAGGGAACCGCCTGTCGGTGTTACCCGTCTCCCCGGCGATCGCCAATCGAATTTTAGAGTTAGCTTAATCCATGAGCAATGATACAATTGGAGACTGTGTCTTTTTTTGTGGAGTAACGGGTCATGACTCAACGAACCCTCGGCGGAACCAACCGCAAACAAAAACGTACTTCCGGTTTCCGGGCCAGAATGCGTACCCATAACGGCCGGAAAGTTATCCAGGCCCGCCGGAGCAAAGGTCGTCATCGCTTGGCTGTATAGTTTCCTTCCGTGGGACTACCCAAAACACTGCGCTTAAAACACTGGCAAGATTTCCAGACCGTTTATCAGCAAGGAAAGCGACACCGTCACGACAATTTACTAATGCGGGTTCTAGGCGATCGCCAGGCTGACCATAGCCGCTTTGGTATCACCGTCAGCCAAAAAGTTAGTAAAAAAGCCACGGTTAGAAATCGTCTAAAACGTCAAATTCGCGCCGTCATTAACCATTTTCAGCCCCAAATCAAGCCGGGTTTTGATGTGGTGATTATTGTCTTGCCCCAGGGCATTGGGTGCAATTATGAACATTTTTTGCGAGAATTAGAGCAGTTATTTAGCCAAGCTGGGATTATTGACCATGGGCATTCGAGAAACCACTTATTATGAGGGCGGCCCCCACATCGGGGACTTGATCGTCAATATTTTATTGGGGTTCACCGTCATCTTTCTCCCTTTGACCGTTGGGGCGATCGTCCGGGCCATTTGGCTTCGTTACAAAATTACCGATCGCCGTATTTCTGTCACCGGCGGTTGGATGGGTAAGGACCGCACCGACATCGTCTACGGGGAAGTGGCCAAAATGATTAAAATGCCTAGGGGGATAGGCCTCTGGGGGGACATAGTTGTCACCCTCAATGACCGTTCTCGGCTAGAGCTGCGGGCCATGCCTAACTTTCGGGAAGTCTATGACTATATGGCCGAACGGGTCGCCGACAAAACCGGTCGCCCCCTAGAAGCCATCACCCAGCAGTAGAAACAACAGTAATTAATGATATTAATCAAGCACTGGAGCCATTGAGCCCCCCAGTCTTCCCGGCAACCTTGGCAATATTTATCTAGAGAGCTTGTTAGCAATGGATTTTGGTATCGGTTTTATTTCGACAAATATCATGCTGCCAATCCTGGATTTTTTCTTCGGGATTGTACACAGTTATGGTTTTGCTATTATTGCCCTCACACTAGTAATTCGTTTAGGGCTTTATCCCCTCAGTGCCGGCCAGATTCGCAATATGAGAAAAATGCGAATTACCCAGCCCCTGATGAAAGAGCGCCAAGAAGAAATCCAAAAACGCTACAAGGACGACCCTGCTAAACAGCAAGAGGAAATGGCCAAGGTCATGAAGGAATTTGGTAATCCCCTGGCCGGATGTCTGCCCCTGCTCCTGCAAATGCCCATCCTATTTGCCCTATTTGCCACCCTGCGGGGATCTCCCTTTTCCGATATCAATTACACCGTTGATCTGCAAATATTACCCCAGGAACAGGTAGAGCGCATTGTTCCCCAAACTTTCTCCACGAAACCCCAAAATATCTACGTAGACGAAGCCCTCCATTATCCCATTGCCGTTTTCCTGCCCGGTGGCAAAATGCTTGGAGTCGGGGAGAAAACTCAGTTAGAAATTCAGAGCACCGAAGGCAAAGCTTTTAACCAAGTAATCCCCGAAAAAAATAGCCAAATTTTAACCCCTACCTATAGTGTCACCAAAGGTGAAGACCGCATTAGCGTTAATCCCGACGGCACCATTGAAGCCCTAGTACCGGGGGATGCTACCGTCCAAGTAACTATCCCCGGCATTGCGGCCCGCACCGGCTTTCTCTTCATCAAAGCCCTGGGGCAAGTGGGAGTAACTGGCGAAAACGGTGAGATCAACTGGGACATCCTTGGCATGATCATCTTCTTCGGTTTTAGTATTTACCTTAACCAGGAGTTATCCGGTGCCTCCGGGGGAGGTGCACCCAATGGGCAAGCCCAACAGCAACAGACCATCAACAAAATTACCCCCATTTTGTTTAGCGGCATGTTCCTGTTCTTCCCTTTGCCGGCCGGGGTTTTGATGTACATTGTCATGGCCAACGTCTTCCAGACAATACAGACCCTCATTCTGATGCGAGAGCCGTTACCGGAAAACCTGCAAAAGTTGTTAGATGAACAACAAAAAGCCACCCAAGGCCGGGAGTCCCTACCCTTTGAAAAGAAAAGCAGTAAAAAGAAGGAAAAAACCTCGTAAATTTTTAAACCATAAGTCTTCACCTTTCTCAGTAGAGATGGAGACTTTATTGTGATTGCGGAAGTTAAATTGAGACCTGAATATTGACGATGGAAAAAATAGTTACCCAAGCCCAGAATTGGCTCGAAGAACTTCTCACTCTAATGGGTTTTCCCAGTACTGTCACCGTGGCAGAGGATAAAGAAAATACTTTGGTTATGGGCCCTTGGTTAGTCATTGAGGAAAAAAATCTATCCTCAAGCCAGATTGAGCGGTTGCTAGCGGAGAACGGTTTGGCTTTAGATGCCATTCAGTATTTACTCAATGCTTCTCTACGTCCTGCCGTGGCCGACGGTGGCATAAACTTTACGCCCATCACGGTGGAGTTGGCAGAATTTAGGTCTCGTCGCCAGTCGGAGTTGATTTCTTTATCGGAAATGGCAGCCCAACGGGTACGGGAAACCCTTGAGCCAGTGGAGATGGAGGATATGACTGCGGCCGATCGCCGTCAGGTCCATAGCTTTTTTGAAGATTCCCAGGATTTGGAAACAGAAAGCCAGGGCTATGAGCCCCACCGCCGCTTAGTGATTCGCCCTCGACGTTAGGGCTGAGGAACCGTAAAACATTCTGAACTTCCCACTACTTACCTGATGTTAATTGGTTGGGTTATTTCTTTTTGCCCCCGAATAACCCGCCCAAAAATCCCCCTTGGCTGGACTTGGCTCCCCCCTGACTACTGCCGGAACTGGTATGCTTGGCCAATTCTTTTTTCGCCGCCATCACTTTAGGGTCATTGGGGTCTAACTTCACTGCTGAGCCAATGTGAACCTTGGCCATGGTCATCATGTTGTTCTTTAGATAGGCCATGCCCAATAAACAATGAGCCTGGGCATTTTTTGGGTCGGTTTTCAGGGCAGATTTCAATTCGGCAATGGCCTTCTCATATTGCCGACGATCAAAGTTTTCCTGGGCTCGCCGTAAACTCTTTTCAAAGGGAGAAAGTTCTTCCGCCGGGGGATTATTGATGGGAGGGGTTGGGGTTGGGCCCTGGGGCGATCGTCCTGAAACCACGGGAGGAACCGTTTCTTTTGAAGACGCACTAGTTTGGAACACAGGGCGGGCAGAGGCATTTTCTCCTTTCACCATCAAAAAAATCAGATTGTATTCGCTCACTTGAGCAATCTTGCGAAAAACCGTTTTAAAGTCTTCGTATAGCCCTTTGCTCAGGGGGGTGACCACCTTGCGGTAAACCAATTCCAAATTTTGCTTTGCTCCCTGGAGTTGCTGGGACTCTGCACTGCTAAAGCTCGGTTGCCCTATGCTAGCTAAGTTACTCACTGTCTGCTGGATGATAAGCAAGTGTTCTTTGCGGTCGTTCTCTCGGCTTAAAACTTCATAGGCTGGGTTAACAAACTTGGAGAAAAGTTTTGCTGCTAAGGCTTGCTCTTCTTCGTTGGTAGCTTTTGATGTGTCGGGGTGTAGTTGGAAAGCAATCTTGAGATAACTTTTACGAATTTCTTCGGGAGTCGCATCCAGAGGACAGCCAAGAATGGCGTGGTGGTCAACTACGTCATAATTAAACAGTCCTTGCTTGATGGGAAACGAGCTCATAAAAATTGCGGGAGGGGGGCATTTCTATCCCTTTCTACTCCATTATTCCTCAGAAAGAGAAAAATACTCTCAAATTGTTAGAAACATTCACCAAAGCTTGACCCCTAATTTCTCTTGATCACCAAAGCAATCAAATTTTTTGTGCTCTAGCGGCGGCGTACTGCTGGAACCATTGGGGAGTTGCCGCCAGGGCTTGGCTCAGTTCCTGGTGAATTTTCCCATTGGTGGCCAGAATGCGCCCAGTACTTAGATCCAGAGGAGAACAATCATAGGCGGAAACTATTCCCCCTGCTTCCCGCACAATGACAATGCCAGCGGCCATATCCCAGGGATTGATCCCCCTTTCCCAATAGCCGTCCAAACGACCGCAGGCCACATCGATGAGATCGATCGCCGCTGAGCCACTGCGCCGTACCCCTTGGGTGAGATGGGTGAGATGGCAAAATTCTGGATAGTTGTTATCTAAAGTTTTCACTCGGTCGTAGGCAAAACCCGTCACCAGTAGACTTTTATCCAAGCTGGCGGTGGTGGATACTTGGATGGGCCGGCGATTTAATGTGGCTCCTAAACTGGTGGCAGCCCGAAATAATTCCTGGCGAAAGGGATTGTAAACTACGCCCACTGTGGGAATGTCTTGGATCAGTAATCCAATGGAAACACAGGACACAGGATAGCTATGGGCAAAGTTGGTGGTGCCATCGAGGGGATCAATGGCCCAACAAAAAGGGTTGTCAACCTGTCCTAACTGCCCTGATTCTTCGGCCAAAATGGCATGGTCTGGGCAACGGCGTTTAATGATTTCCAAAATAATCGCTTCCGCTTGGCGATCGGCTTCTGTGACTAAATCCCCGGCCCGGCCTTTTTCCTGTATCTGTTGCACCTTACCCCAGAGGGAAAAAATTTCCGCCCCCGCCGCCAGCGCCGCCTCCGTTGCAATTTCTAACCAAGTTTGTAGATCAGATGGGGAAAAAACGGGTTTTTGGGCAGAAGTCATCACAAAAAGTTGCTAAATTTCTCAAAACATTGAAAGGTCAACATCGAGCCAATGGGGTTCCCATCTAACCCTATTCGTCATCTAGGGGCAAACCTAATCGCACTCGACCACCGTCAAAGTAGCGGCCAAACTGCAATTCATAAACCTCGTCTTCCTCCTGGGTTTCCACTTCCAAATCCGATTGGGCATAACTGACACAGAGAAGGGCGTAACCTTGCCGTTGTAACTCCGGGGATAGTCCCATGGCTTCCGGTTGATGGATTTGCCCAGAAATAACCCGCACCGCACAGGCCGTACAGGCCCCATTACGACAGGAAAACGGTAACTCAAAACCTTGGTCTTCCGCCTGGTGGAGAATGTAACGGTCGTCGGAGACAATTACGCTGTAGTCTTTTTCATTTTGGCGATCGTGGATTAGAACTCGGTGGGAACGGGACATTATGGGCTGGTTTGAATCCAAATTAGGTTTGTGTCTTCCGCTATTGTATAATCATTTCTTGTGACCAAATTGGAGAGGTGGCCGAGCGGTTGAAGGCGCAGCACTGGAAATGCTGTTTGGGGGTAACTTCAACGAGGGTTCGAATCCCTCCCTCTCCGTTGAGAACAATAGTGACAACTAAGACCAGATGGGGAAATGCAGTTGAAATGCCGCTACCTTGTCTGGTTTTATCGTTCCAGGGCTTGGGCAGTGGGTAGGTCGGAATATGAGAGCAAGGCGACGGAAAGTGTGATAGGTTAGAAATGGCTCGGACTCATGCGATTACAACGCCCAAATCTTGTCAGGACCGGAAGGTAGCAGCAATAAGGGATGCTTGTGGTAGGCGTGAACTCCGGGCTTCCGGTTTTTCTGGGGGAAAATGCAAGCAGATTTATGACGAGCGAGCAGCAGTTCACATTACCGGCATCCCCCACAGGGCAGTTTATTTGCCAACAGGATTTAAACCTTTACGACAGTGGCGATCGCCAGGAATTAGCTACCCAAGCAAAACAGGGACGATATTTGCGCCTAATAGAGAAGATTGAACGGTCAGCAGTGTTGGTGGAACAGGCGGAAGACCGTTACCAAGGTTGGCTAGCGGAGGACGATTTACAAAATTTGACCTCAGCCGTTCATGCTTATCAACCAGTAACAGTAACCAGAGCCGAAATTGAACAGCGAATTTCCCAGGTAATTAACTATTTGCTGGAAGCGAAGCAAAGGGAAAATTACTATCTTTGGGGAGGTAATATCGGCCCCAACTATGATTGTTCCGGTTTAATGCAAGCCGCTTTTGCTAGTCAAGGTATTTGGCTACCCAGGGATTCCTATCAACAGGCCGCCTTTTGTCAGCAAGTTGTTGATGTGCAGCCCCAACGGCGATCGGGAGAATTAAACCAAGTAATGGTGGAGGCGATCGCCAAGGAGTTTTTACCAGGGGATTTAATCTTTTTTGGCAATCAACGGGTGGATCATGTGGGAATGTATCTGGGGGAAGGAAAATATATCCACAGTTCTGGCAAAACCTATGGCCGCAATGGCATTGGCATCGATTCCCTCACCGATTTAACGGATCCCATTAGCCATAAATATTTTCAAAAATGGTGGTTCTGTGGCCGGGTTATAAAAAGTTTTAATCCCGTTGAAGATCATCTAGTTACTACAGATATTGGCGTTGATGCCAGCTTGCTCAAATAATTCGTCAATAATTCATCCGGCAGACTGTTCTGGATTTTTGATTCTCTGTTCCAATTCATCAATGGTTTTCAGGAGTAACCTTTTAGCTTGTAATTTCCAGCCCCACTGTTGAATTTTGATTGCCACAGGTAAGGCGATCGCCGGAGCCAGAAAGTCCAACGGTTGTTGCAGGGAAATACCAAATAATAAGCCCAAGCCTGCAATACCCCAAAAAGGTAGGGCAGCCGTTTGACGATTATCTTCCACTAACCAAGGCAAAAATCCCTGGGGCATAATTTCTAGCACCTCAGCTTTTAACTCCTGCTGTTGTTTATAGTTGAGAGATAAAGCCATCTTGCGACGAATTTTTTCTATTTTGCGGGCCTCACTGCTGTATTCCGTCAGTTCATCCTCCGCCATCCGCACATAGGTTTCTAAATTGGCCATGGGCTTACCTGTTACTGTTACCTTTTTAATTAATTGCTCAAGACTGTTCGGCAGAGGCTTTTTTTCTAGGAGCCAAAGGGGGTAAAGCGCACTGGAGCAGTGGGTACTTGTCCCGATTGACAGACTTGGAAACGACCCATGAGGGCGGTGTATTCTAAGCGGCCACCATTAATTTGGTACTCATCCCTGGGACTGGGCAGATGGCCAGCCGGGGCGTTAAGGGTGAAGTCCAAATTTTTCTTGAAAATGACCCACTGGTTATCTTTACGCCAGCCAATGCGATCACCAAATTGGTCGTAGGACTCCGGTGACATTAATCTACCGGGGCGATTCCCCGTGGCCAAAAACGCTTCCAATTGGGGAGTGAAGCCAAAACGATTGTTGGAATGTTGTAACCATAACTGATCAATGGTTTTCAGATCCTGGCAGGGAATTTGCTCAATAGTGTCGGTGGTCAACCAACCCTGGAGTGTCCGATTGGTAGCGGCCAACAGCAGGCGGCGGGTAATTTCATTGGCCTGACTAAACTGCTGGGCTGCTAAGGCCGTTTCCAAGGGCTGGAAATTTAGTTCCACCTTGGGGATCGGGGTGGAAGTGTTATTCTGGGGAGCCGGGGCTGTGAACTGGGCCCTAACTAATGGGGCCGTTGTCACCAAGCTTCCTAATAGAACTGTCGCGGCAAGTTTCAGCAAATGGGTTGCGGTGGTCATAGTCAAAGGCAGTCAAATTAGGGCAAAAGCTAAACACCGTTGGCGCATTTCAGAATACCACGGACTTTTAGCTAAATACATGGGAACGTTCCTCCCTAGTGTAGCGAGGAAAAGACTTGCATTAACTGGCGATCGCCGCCAATATGGATCCCTGGGGAGCACCGCCTGCCCCATATTTATCTAAGGCAATAACCATGGTGGCCAGTTGGACTCGAAACCACATTTTAGACCTAACCGATTGGCGGGGTGAAGAATTAGATATTGTGCTCCAGACCGCCACCACATTCCAGCAAGTATTGAGTGGACAAACCAAAAAAGTACCTGCCCTCCAGGGACAAGTAGTCACCAATCTTTTTTTTGAGCCATCTACCCGCACCCGCAGTAGCTTTGAGTTAGCCGCCAAGCGCCTTTCCGCCGATGTGATGAATTTTGCCCCTGGTACTTCTTCCCTCACCAAGGGAGAGACTATTTTGGACACCGCCAAAACTTACCTTGCCATGGGGTCTGACATTTTTGTTATCCGCCACCAACAGGCCGGGGTGCCCCATTTCATTGCTTCCCAAATGGACCGGCTCCAAACCGGAGTCAAAGTACTCAATGCGGGGGATGGGCAACATGAGCATCCTTCCCAAGGATTACTGGATTTATTTACTATCTGCTCCCAATTTGCGCCGGACAATCCTGCCATTGAATGCCTCCAGGGAAAGAAGGTCGCCGTGGTAGGAGACATTTTACATTCCCGGGTGGCCCGTTCTAATCTGTGGAGTCTAACTACCGCCGGGGCTGACGTTCATTTGGCGGGGCCTCCCACCCTGTTACCAAAGGAATTTCAACAATTAACCCTAGCGCCGGGATCGGGTAAACTCCATTGTCATTGGCAGTTGCAGCCAGCCTTGGAAGGTGCGGATATGGTTATGACCTTGCGCTTACAAAAGGAGCGGATGACGGCCCACCTTTTGCCCAGTTTGCGGGAATACCACCATTATTTCGGCATTACCCACGATCGCCTAAAGGTGTGTCAACCGGGGGTAAAGGTGTTGCATCCGGGGCCAGTGAATCGGGGGGTAGAAATTAGCTCTGAACTGATGGATGACCCAGACATTAGCCTGATCCAAGACCAAGTAACCAGTGGAGTAGCTATCCGCATGGCTCTACTTTATTTGCTGGGCACTGTTCAGGAATAGGAGTAAACGGAGAGAGAGGGATTCGAACCCTCGATGGAGCTATAAACCCCATAACTCCTTAGCAGGGAGCCGCTTTCAACCGCTCAGCCATCTCTCCAGACTGACAGTTCCATATCATAGCAAACAATGACGTCTTCCGCCTTTTTCAACCGGCAATTTCTACTCCCTTTGATGCAGAGGATAATTCGGAGACTCGACGTTGGTGTTAAAAAATCCAACGTTGAATATCAAAGTAGTTCCCGGTTACTGATTTTTGCCACTTTCTAAGAGTTGCCGGAATGAACTCCAACTGGTTTCGTTGGGACGCTGGTCAGATAAGGGTGGCGGTTCAACATACTCGGGAAAGTTAGTGGCAATCTCCTTCTGCATTACTGCTGACAAATCGCCAAAGCTGGCCAATTTACGCCCAGCGGTGTGGAAGTATAACAACCCGACTCGATCGCCCATTTCCATCCAAGGTAACCAGTTGGAAAGCCTAGCCCAACCAACGGAGGCCGGGGCTGAGGTCCCCTGGGGATCCGTCAAAGCGTCGACATCACCAAAGAAGTTGAACATCTCCGTGGCGTGATAGGTTCCCCCCACATAGCGCTGAAATTTCCCTCCCAAGGGATTGGGGTAAAACAGGGGCACGGTTACGTTCATCCACCATCGGTTTCCTAACACCGTAAGTTCCCTGGCGATCGGACTGCCGTCATTGTCCTTTAAGCGATAGCTAAAATTCACCGGATCGTTGGCTACATGAAAGACTTCGACTGTTTTGCCAGTCCAGGGATTTTCCCACTGACGTAACACTTCTCCGGTAACGGGATCTTTGTAGAGTAAAATCTCCCGGCTCACCATGCGAAAATCTTCGTCATCATGGCCATCTGCCAGGGGGCCACATTGGCGGATATTCATGCCCTCCACCAGAAAAAGCAAACGGTCTGGCTCTCCTGGAATCCGACTATAGGTTTTACCTTCCCACCAGTAGATTATCGGTTGACCATCTTCCGTCGAGCAGAAAACCTTCCGGAGGGCTTGCAGTTGACCTTCTGGTTCACCCAGTTCCAAAGCTTGGACAGCAGGGGATCCCATACCAGCCACCAGAAGCACTATGGATAAGGGGGAGAGGAGAGCAGAAAAAAATCGTGGCATGGTTAATGCCATAGTTTGTGCCTCAATAACAATTAATAATTAACGCTTGGTTCTTAACTTTGTTTCAGCTCAAGGGTATCCTCCGTAGCAGCACCGTGGACCGTTTTCACCCACTTGAGTCGTTTGGGGCGAAAAGCCATGCGGGCGGTGACGGCGGGCATAATGATCAGCCAATGGAACATATAAATGGTGCCACCGATGGTGCGAGCTAGTAGGGCCGGCATTTGTTGCCAAGGAGATTCGCCTTCGCTGGGAGTTAAGCGCTTTATTCCGTGGTACATGCCCCAACAGGAAAAACCGATCGCCAGATAACTGAGGGGAGTGAGCAGGGGAAAACGTCTTTGCCACAGGGCCATGAGTAAATCCGGTACAGCGGCGGTGGGTAAAAGATATTGCATTAATAGAAAGGAAAACAAATCCAACTTTTTCTTCCAGCCCATGGGTTGGGTGCAAATCCAGCGCCAATAGTCGAGGTATCGTTGGTAGCCGCCTTCCGCCCAGCGATTACGTTGGTGCCAAAGGGAGATCGCCGTGGTGACTCCCTCTTCTTCCACCGGGGGATTGACTAAAATACCCACTTTCCACTGGTGGAGATGTAAGCGAATGGTTAAGTCTAAATCATCGGTGATGGTCTGCTCATTCCAGCCGCCCACCGCATCTAGGGCTTGGCGGGCCACAAATTGACCATTACCCCGCAGTTCTCCAATGCCGCCGGTAACGATTCTCTGCTGTTGAAAATAGGCATCTAGGGCCATTTCCGCCCCCTGGCCCCTGGTCCAAAAATTGACAGCTTCGTTGGCGATCGCTTTGCGTACTTGTAGAGCCCCAAAAGTCGGTGAAGCAAAATAGGGCACCACCCGCCGCAGTAAATCTTTGGGCACATCGGCATCGGCATCAAATACGCCAACGATGTCCCCTTGGGTTTGGGCTAATACTTCATTCAAAGCCCCTGATTTACCGCCACTGGCCCCCGCGCCTCTCCTTACTACTTTTAACTGGGGATACTGCTGACGTAGTTGGTCCAAGATGGCCGGAGTCCGGTCAGTGCTGTTATCGTCCACAATCCAAACTTCATGGCGATCGCCGGGATAGTCCAAAGAGCATAACTGCTGCACAATTTTGCCAATTACCGCCTCTTCATTTTTGGCGGCCACCATTAAACAAACCTGGGGATAGGGCACCGTGGATGCATCTCCAGTAAGCAGGGGGGGGGCTTCTTCTGGGGTTGCTTTCATCAACCTGAGAGCCTGCAAAGAGAGGGCACCGGTGAGGGCCCACACCAGCCAACTGCCCCAAACCCAGTAATGGAGAGTGATGACGACTGTCCAAATGGCCATAAGCATTACCGCTGCTTTTTTGCGCCGCCCCTCCGATCCCCGGAAGAAATCGTTGCGAAAATCCTCCTCCTCCGCTTCGGGATCATCCCATTCGGCCAGGAAAGCCTCTAAGGGGGACAGCTCGGCATCGTTATCTTTCCACGGAAATTGGGGCATAGGTACCTAGGATGTGGTCAGGAAAACTAGACATTGCCCTCCATTCTAGCGATTGCTTGCGATATTTTCGGGGAGTGGCATCTATCCAGGGAAAATCGTTGCCGTTCACTTAGGGGTCGAGGGCTGGAACTTAGGTGCCAAAATAGTTTATTTGCTAGGTTTTCTCCCATGGATTTTCGTCGCTGGATTGCCCGCCGTGACCAAGATTGGCAGACTCTGGACCAAATTTTGACCCGTATGGAAACCAGGGGGATCAAGTTCCTGGCCACGGAGGACATTCAACAGTTGGCTAGTTTATACCGGGCTACTTCCGCCGACCTGGCCCGAGCCCAAACCCATAATCTCAATCCCCGCCTGAGGCAAAACTTACAAGCTTTAATCACTAGGGCCTACAGCCAGATTTACCAAGGCGATCGCCGACAGGAATGGGGCAAAGTAAAAGAATTTTACCTGTGGCAGTTGCCGTTGGTGTTGCGACAAACGGGGAGTTACACCGTGGCGGCCTTTGGCATTTTTTGCCTCGCCAGTGCCATTGCCTGGTGGTATAGCTGGCGGGATCCGGCTTTTCTAGAATTGGTGGTGCCGGGGGATTTAATCAGCACTGTTCGGGACGAAGGCCAGCTCTGGATGGGGTCAATTTTAACGATGAAGCCAGTGGCGGCCAGTGGCATTATGATCAACAATCTCTCCGTGGCCTTTGGCATGGTGGCCGGAGGAGTGGTGGTGGGATTATGGACTATTTACGCCCTATTTTTCAATGGTTTACTGCTGGGGGCGGTGGGAACATTGGTAGCCCAACATAATT
The DNA here is from genome assembly GCF_010222815.1 of Synechocystis sp. CACIAM 05. Classification (GTDB taxonomy): domain Bacteria; phylum Cyanobacteriota; class Cyanobacteriia; order Cyanobacteriales; family Microcystaceae; genus Synechocystis. The sequence goes on from NZ_CP019225.1 coordinate 1,786,220, forward strand.
TAGCCATCCCCTTTTGGGGCTTTGTTTTTCCCCACGGTTCCCTGGAATTACCAGCAATTTTTCTGGCGGGGGCAGCGGGATTACTCATTGCCAAGGGCATTGTTTGGCCAGGGCCCTACCGTCGCAGTTACGCCATCAAACAACAGGCGATCGCCGCCGCTCAATTGGTATTTGGCATTGTGCCCCTGCTGATCATTGCGGGCATTATTGAAGGGTTTATTTCCCCGGCCCCTTGGATTCCCGATGGTTTGAAATATCTTTTGGGAACGGCATTCTTTTTGCTTTTACTCAGCTATGCATCCCGGCAAAGACCATAACACCGACTAGGACTTTTTGCTGAAGCAACGGAAGTAAAGGGAGACAAAAAATTCCTTGACAGGAAAAGCAACAAATGTGATCGGGTTGATGGTGACGATGATATTGCGGCTATCCCGTTTTACCCCCTTCACCACTTGCCGAGCCACCCAGGCTGCACTCATAATCCCCACCGGATTAAGTTTGCTTTTGAACGGCCCCAAAATCAGCTTACGGATCACACAGGGAGAATCCAGTCGCTTCAGGGTAACTACATCCCCCAACGTCCGTTTGCTCAGTTCATACAAAGGGCTAAAGGCCGGGTTCACCTCCGCTTCAGAGGTATTGACCCAAATTTCCTTAGTGGCGATGTGGCGGTTAGTTTTCACCGTGGCTAGGAATAATTCCATCAGCCGTAGGGCGGAAAAAGTGTTGACTTCATAGGCTTCCTGAATTGCCTGGCCATCGCGCCGTTGGTGGACGTTCACCCCATGGTTGATAACCAAAATGTCAATTTCTGCCAGTAAATCCTTAAGTTGATCTTCCTGGCCAATGCACCATTGTTCGGTTCTGATGGGAATAGTTTTCTCTGCTCCGATAACAGTTACTTCCTGACCACAGGACGTAATGGCGATCGCCTTAGCACCCTGTTGATGGAGTTCCTGCAAAAGGGCCTGGCCAAAACCGCCGGAAGCCCCCGTCACTGCAATTTTTTTACCTTTTAGGGACAAAGCGGTACCCAACATTTTATCCACCAAAGTTAAAGTTCCACAGAAGTAAGCATTGGGATCGTCAAAATGATGCCGCCAATGATAAGTCCGGTTCACCATCCACGGGGCCGGTGGTGTTAAAAATGGCCCGGGGCGATGGGTTAAATCCGTAATTTCGTCTGCATTGGGCAACCCCACTCCCCTGGCGATCGCCGACACTAAAAATCCCAAAGTGTAAATTTGCCCAGCGCTGGCAGCTACGATTAAAGGCCAATGGTCAAAACTCTGCCACATCCAGGTCAATAACGGAGGCCAAATGCCCAGAGTCAACATCACCAACGCTTCCGGCACATCATTGTACCAGTGGGCCTTTTGATAAATTTCCGTACTCACCACCGACAAATCAGACCGAAACACTCGATGGTGCCAACCATGGAGACGATAGAGGGGCGACCACACATGGGCTAAGGCATGGTAGCAGTCCCGCACCAGTTCCACCCACAGCACCGAAGCCAGGGCCAAACCCAACCCCATTAACCAAGCCATTGCCATACGTTAAAAATTTTTACTGGTATGTTAAGTTTTGTTCTATCGATGGTAACGGTTTACGGTCCGGGCAGATCCATTTGCTCAGATATTTTTCAAAAAAACAACATGTGCAGTACTTTTGTTGGGTTTGACATGAACTACATCTATTTTATATGTGAAGCTCATACTTTAAAGTACCGCTACTTTCGTCTATTTCTACGGTGGCCAATTTTCCTGGCTCTGCTTTCTTGAGAAGATTGTCAGTAGTTTGGATATTAATTTTTAATCCTTGCATGATTTGGTAGTGTCATCTATGTAGTGAATGCCCAAAAAAGACCAAAGTCGGGGCGAAATAGCACTTCTGAACTTTAGACCAAATGAAGACAGAGCTTAAAAACACTTTTGATCGAGACATTGACCTGATTACCCGTGAGGGCATCCACACTAGTCTTAACTAATTACGCCGTCACCAAATCCTTTCTTCAGCCCAGGTGATTTATGCAACGGGGCCTTCAATTTTTACTTGATATGCTTTATCCGCAGCGCTGATCCTGACCTATACTAGTCAATGCTCAATGGCGGAAAGATCAAATATGGTTATTTTGCTGCCGAGCTTGTAATTGTTGACGAATGTCGGTATGAACTGCCCTGGTGATGGGATAGAAAATAGCTAGTATCAATCCGCCCAGTAAAAAGAAAGCTGGCAGGGGAGCAACGGCAAAACGAATGGCCCAGAGAGCACTGTCCGGTTGGACAGGAATTGGTTCTCCGGGGATGCGGGCAATGAAGCCGGACGCTTCCAGAGTTAGCCCCACTAAAAATAAGCCCAGGGCTAAACCGACTTTTTGCAGTAGCACCATAAAGGCGTAGAAAACTCCTTCTCTGCGTTTGCCGGTGTTTAATTCGTCTAGATCCACCACATCGGGAATCATAGACCAGGGAATTAAATAGGCTACGGACACTCCCACTCCAGCAAAAATAGCTAGGGTGTAAAGTAAAGCAACCTGTCCTGGTTGCACTAACCAAAGCCCAGCTTCTGCCCCCATCCACACCATGGAGCCGAGAAAATAGATCACTTTTTTATCTAAAAACTGAGCCAAAGCTTGCCAAACAAATAGCATCACGAGGGCGGTGCCCTGGACGGCTAGGGCAATGGTGCCGGATTGTTGCTCATTTAAGCCCATCCAACTAACCACGAAATAAACCAGAATTGATGCGGTCAATTGGACGGCCAACCAGGAACAGAGGTAAATACCAATGACAAATAGAAAAGCCCGGTTACTGAAGGCAATTTTGAGTTGTTTCAGCAGAGGCAAATTTTCCGTAGCTCCGGGACTGGGGGAATTTTCAAGCTTTTGTAGATGTTCTTCTACGGCGCTGTCCCGCAGTGTAAAACCAAATCCACCCCAAATTAACCCCAGCAGAATGAGGAAAAAGCTGATGTAATCAAAACCGCTGCCCCCCAACAAGTTAAAACTTCTGGCGATCGCCAATAAGATCAAGGTAATGCCGGCGGCCATTAACAGAGGCGCTAAACGTCGGCGTAGACTGGGGGAAAGGATTGGTTCTTTACCCTTTTCTTGTAGCCTCAATGCACTCCACAGTAGAGCCGAGATGGAGAGCACGGAAATCATTACTCCCAATTCACCAAACTGCTGCTGGGGGCGATCGGGCAAACCGGCGGCGATGAGGATGTAGAGAATGAGGGAAAGAATACTGCCGCCAATGGAAAAAGCAAAACGAAAACTATTTAGCCTAGTGCGCTCGTTATAGTTCTGGGTCAGCTCCGGCGTTAGGGCCGTGTAGGGCAAATTAACCGTGGTGTAACACAGATTAAAGGCCATGGCGATCGCCACATAGTAAATAAACAATCCCCATTGATTAGTCAGGCGATCGTCGCTGAAATGGGGAATTAACCACTGGGCAGCGTAAAAAAGAGCGAAGGGAATCATTCCTCCCAACATCCAAGGCAAACGCCGACCCCACCGACTGCGGGTGCGATCACTTAACAAGCCAATGATTGGGTCATTGATAGCATCAAAAATTTTGCCAATCATCAACACACTACCCGCCAGGGCCGCCGGTATTCCCGCCACATCGGTGAGGAAAAACAGCAGATAAAACACCAAAATGTTGGCAGTTATAGCCGGGCCAAAGTCCCCTGCTCCATAGGCCAATTTAGTGGTGAAGTGAAGTTTTTCGGCGGAAAGGGATTGGCTCATTAAGCTTGATGATGGCGGTAAGTTCCTAGCCCACAGCGTAGGCTACCCGTAGGGCCCAGATAATCAGGGCACCAATGCCCCCCAGGATTAACATTGCCGAAACAGCGACGAGGAAGGGCTTATCTGCCCCGTCGAATTTCATGATGCCACGGTTCAGGTCTGACATAAAACCGACTCTCCAAAAGACTACATTGCAAAGGTTAGGCGGACTTCCATGGTCTTAGTTTACTGTCTTGTCTGGAGCTTAACCTGTTCCCACGGACACTTTTTAGTCAGGTTTTGATGGCATCACTCACACCATGGCCCAAAGTAGGGAATCAAATATTTGTTGCCATCTTTGACCCAAAGTCTCAGCAACCTGGGGGAATTGTAGAAAGACAAAATATGCCGTCAAGGAAATTACCCCCACTAAAATGTAAATCCATTTGCCTAGACTGACCTCCACCACTAGACAATAAAGCCAGTAGAAAACCAATGCAGCAAAAACCACCCCTGCGCTCCCCATTAATTGCAGGAGGATGGCATGGATGTCTGTTTTGTCTAAAGCTAAGTTATGTACTAAATTTGCGGCGTAACCAGCGTACCAAACTTGGATTATAATTCCTGGAATCCAGCCGATCCATTGAAATTTAAGTGAATTAATCACATCGACAATGGCACTTGTCCAATTGCCAAACCATTGCCATTCTTCATTCTTTCCTGTGATTTGATTCCACACTCCATTGGTGATTACAACTAATGGCAATGCCAATACCCAGGGAGCAATCAGCAGAAGCAGTAAACCCCAGTACATAACGATACTACCGAGGGCATGGCCCATTAGTTTCAGCAATAGCAGGCCCATAGTGGTGGATCACAAAAACGTTGGCATTTATCCTATCACGGGGATAATTTGCCGTTTCCCATTAATTTACCAAATCTAATAATCGTAATCTAAAATCACTTTTAGCCATTGGGGAGGCCGGGGAATGGGATTACCCAAACGATCCAAAATCAAGAGCGCTGTTAAATGCACTGCCAGCATATAAATCAGACTGTTGAGGAAAACCATACCTACTGCCAAGAATTGTACTAATAGCACGTCTGGCTGAGCCAAAATATTGAATTGTAAAAATAGCCAGTCAAGCAAATTGGTGATCTGTCCCATGACATATTGCCAAAGGTTTTCCCCCAACAGAAAGGAAAATAGCCAAAAGCGAAAGAAAAAGCCAAAGGTACCGATTAGTGCACCGGTAAAAATGGAAAAGCCCCAGGATGCATTTCTCACCCAGCAGAATCCCAACTGCAAACTCATGAGCCCATAGGGAATGACAAAGACCACACTCCGGGTGGGGCCCATCAACACAGAAAGTAGCAACCCGGCAGCAATCATGCCCTTAATGGCGGCCGGCGATCGCCAACGCAGATAAACCAGAGCCAGGGGAATGGGAAACAGGATCCTTAATAGGGGGCCAATGGGAAAATAATAATTAATCAGCCAAATAATGCTGACCATGCTAGCGAGAAAGGCGCTTTCCACCATGGCCAGGGTCTGGGGAGATTTCAACACCGGCTGTTGACGGCTCAAGGGTAATTCCTGTAGTGCTTTGCTTTCCTCTGTTTCTCCATCCCCCGCATCCACCCAATTGTCTTCATCCATACTATTCACATCGACCATATCCGCCGTAGTCTCCTTGGGATCATTAACAGAATTGGTAATCTCAGCTTTAATTCCGGTATTCGGCGATCGGTCAGCAGAAAAAGTCATGGAAAAAGTTTTTCAGTTATAACTTTGAACCCACCTAACACGGGATCCTATGGCAACAAGCCCAACCCACCTAGTGTGACATACTATGTTTCGGCGATCGGCAATGGTGCCAGGGCAATATTTTCTATGTTCAGGAAATTAGATCTTCTAAATCCCTGAGATTGGCCACACTGATAAAATCTGGCTCTCGATGGATTAAGCCCCGTTTTTCCAGTTTAGTTAGGCAACGGGTGACAGTTTCCCTGGCTAACCCACTAATACTACTCAATTCTCGGTGGGGCAAATTGGGAATAATTACCCCTTTGTCCGTATCTCGCCCCCGACCTTCCGCCAAAAATAGCAGGGTATCCGCCACCCGGGTTAAACTTTCTGCTTCCCTCAGCCGCAAACGACGGTTAAGTTGCCGCAGACGGCGAGCAATGATCTGGGCTAAACGAATGCCCGCCATGGGCTCTGTTTGGAGAAAATTGTAAAATTCCGGAGCTGGTACACTGCACACTTCCGCCGGGGTAAGGGTGATGACGTCGGTGGAGCGGGGAGCCTCTTCGATCGCCGCCATTTCCCCGACAATCTCTCCCCGGCCGACAATGTTGAGGGTTACTTCCCGACCATCCACATTATGGGTGCGAATTTTGACCCAGCCATCCATGACGAAATAAACTGAGCCGCCCCAGTCATGTTCGAGGAGAATAACTTGGTTGGCGGGATGACTGCGAACGGAAACATGGGCAATGGCCTCTTGCAATACTTCCAGCCTTAATCCCTCAAAAAAAGGTATTTCTTGGCTTAAACGCTCAGTAAACTCTGAATTTTGGGGACTAGTGCCCATAACCCTCCTCCCTAAACATTGATAGCCTCCCTAGGATGGCTCGGTCTTTTAATTCTGGCAAACAATGGTTGAAACATCTTGTTTACCTGGGTTTGAATTCCCTATAAGTAAACCTTAAATTGGTTGTGCCCCACTCCAGAGAAAGTGAGTTTTTTCACTTGCTAGGGAGCATTTCTGGATTGGATTAAGACTTGTTACCATGAACCGAGTGGGCAAACCAAATCAAAATGGCACAAACAATGCTACTGGCAATAGCCTGTGGGTTCCAAGCTTGGGAATTTTTTTCCTCAACTAAATCCCCCCAAATTAGAATCACATCGAGCAGAATGATCGCTTGTTAGAGAAGGGAAGATAGATATTCTAACGGGTAGTTGACAGTAATTTATTGAAAGACATTTATCACAGTCTAATTCTTTAGGATTTTCTACAGAAGAAACTAAAAAATTGTGTGCTGCCGATATCAATAACTTTTGATTTATTAGCGGTACCCAGATTTTTTATAAAATCAATTTTTTTATGGCCGCTTATTCTACAGCAAATTTTTGTACTCCGGTTGAGATTGTAGTTGTTTAAGCAAATCCTTGATGTCCTGGGTATGGTCTTTGGGCACTACCAGGGTGACATTGCCTTCCCGCACAATTACCACGTCTTTCAAGCCAATGGTGGCAATTATCTGGTTCTCATCACTAGCGTAAACAATACAGCCCCGGCTATGCAAGTTGACATGTTTAGCCAGATCCACGTTACTTTCTGCGTCGGGAAATAGTCGCTCCAAGGCATTCCAATCTCCTAAGTCATCCCAACCAAAATTCGCGGGCAAAACATAGGCTAATTGGGTTTTTTCCATCAATACATAGTCAATGCTTTTCTTTTCTAAAGCTGGGTAACCGGCTGCTCCCTTAGCCCTTAAAGTAGCTAATAATTCGGGGGCGTGGCGGTCTAATTCCCGTAGTACCACCCCGGCTCGGAAAATGAACATGCCACTATTCCAACTAAACTTACCGCTGTCCACAAAGGTTTGGGCCGTGGCTCGGTCGGGCTTTTCGGTAAAACGGGTCACTTGATACACCGGTAAACCATCTATTTCCCGTTCCAATATGTCCTGCTCAATGTAGCCATAACCAGTAGCGGGGCCATTGGGTTTAATCCCAAGGGTGACAATGGCGTCCTGTTCCTGGGCATAGGCGATCGCCGCTTTCAAAGTTTGCTCGTAGGCGCATTGGTCTTTAATCCAGTGGTCAGCGGGAAAAAAACCAATAATGGCATCGTCTCCATACTGTTGGGCGATTTCTAGGCTAGCCCAGGCCACCGCAGGGGCCGTATCTTTTCCCTCTGGCTCCACTAGGCAATTTTCCCTGGGCAATGAAGGCAATTGCTCGAAAACACCTTCTGCAATGGGGGCCGCCGTAATCACCCACAAATTTTCCCAGTCCCCAGCCAAGGATAGTAGGCGTTGGGCCGTGGCCTGCAATAGACTAACCCCGGAACCATCCAGAGACAAAAATTGTTTGGGCCGTTGCCTACGGCTTAGGGGCCAAAATCTTTCTCCTTTACCACCGGCAAGAATTACGGGAATGAAAACGGGGGATGATGTATTCATAGGGGGCAAAATTGGCTGGCCAGGGATTTCCACCGCCTAGGATACAACGACAGGAATCCCAGGGGTCTGAATAATTCTTAATAATCAAGATTCAGACGGTGAGGGAGTTAGATTACGGGCCGGATCGCCTAATAAAACCTTATCCATGGGGCCAGCATTTAAATTTTCCGGTAACACCTGCCAATGTTCGGCGATTTGTTGTAACAGTCGGTCCTGCTCGACTCGCAGACGATCAAAATTGGGGCCATTGTTGATAATGGCAAACCAAACAGTGCCCCGCTCCTGGGTAGGAATAGTACCCGCTAGGGCACTGACCGTATTTAATGTGCCAGTTTTTACCGTTAATCCCTGGGGCATACTGCGCCATTCCAATGTTCCCCGGCGATCGCGCCCCATGACGGGAAAAATATCGTCAATGCCTAGGCCGTGGGGTTGCAGTTGCGCCGCTAAAACTTGATACATTTTGGTCACGGCCCTGGGGGAAAGCCGATTGTCTACCCCTAGGCCGGAGCCATTTTTTAGTTGAATTTCCGCCGCTGGAATTGCCCCCAAGCGCGAGGCGGTTTGGGCCACGATCGCCGCTCCGCCTATGGCCTGGGCCAACATCTCGGCCATATCGTTATTGCTGTAGATGTTCATCTGTTTGAGCAAGGCCGCTAGGGGAAGGGATTGATGCTCTAGTAACGGTTCTAAGTTGGGGGGTAAAACAGTCTGGGTCTGGACAGCGCCAGCAATTTTTACTTGGGGCCGGGGAGTATTGGGAGGTAAATCCCCGAAGGCTCGGTTTACGGTAGCCGACCATTGGCTTTCATCCACGGCTTGTTGAAATAAAGCCCCCGCTACAACAGGGTCGGCCTCAAAGTTCATGGCCAAATTGCCCACCACCACCAAATCTCCGGTTACTTCCCGAATGCCTGCTTGGTTCAGGGCATTGCCCACGGCGATCGCCTCTTCCCAGACAAAGAGGGGATCATGGTCCCCAGCGATGAACAAATTACCCTGTAAAACCCCGGCAGTAATGGGGCCATCCGTATAAAAACGGGTGATAAAACGATGATTGGGCTCCCATTTATCCAACGCCGCCACACTGGTGGCAATTTTGGTCAAAGAAGCTGCTGGAAAAGCATTTTCTCCGTGGTTATAGCCCAAATAGGCCCATTCCGACTGCAACCAGATACCCTGACGCTGGCGGTCATAACCCAGAGATTCTAGGCGATCGAGGTAATTATCCACAATTTTGTCGATGGCCGGATCCGCTTGGGTGGGTACGGCAAAAACCTCTGCTTCTTGCCAGGCGACTTCCTGGCCAACTAAGGGTTCCCCCGCGCCCCCCCAACTGAGCAGAGCTAACACCGTTGCCCCAAAGATTCTCACCATAACTTAGCTTTTTCCTCCCACCAATTATCCAAGCGGCTTTGAAAAACCTTGGGTGGCCCCTAGGCTTTGACCAGAATGTTGTTGCCGCTCACCTGGGTAGCATAGGTAGGTAAATCCCTGGTGGCGGGTCCCTTCAGCACCTTGCCGGTGGCCGCAAATTCCGCTCCGTGGCAGGGACAGACAAACTTACTATTGGTCTTTTTCCAATTCACCTGACAGCCGTTGTGGGTACAGGTGGGATTAACCGCACTAATCTGGCCACTATTACCATTGGGTACTACCGTCACCGGCCCCTTGGGAGTGTTCCCCTTCAACTCTCCCTTGGCCTTGAGGTCCGCCATGGTACCAACATTTACCGTTTGTCCTTGGCCGTTACTACTATTACCACCAAAACAACCGGTGATGACGGCGATCGCCGTACTGAAAGCAGTGTAAGAAATTAGCTTGCGTCGTTTGACCATGGTGGGTAGATAAAAAGAACTGCCCCCAGTTTAGCCAAAGTTTCGATGCGGTGGCAGTTGGAAGCAATCTGATTTTGAGGCAATAAAAGCAAGAACACTAACGGACAGTTTCTAAGCTCTCAATTTTCTTGGTGAACAACTCGGTGAAGATACTCATCACGGTGCGTTTTTCACGGACACGGATGTTAGCTGTGACGGACATGCCCGATTGGAGGGGAATCTCCCGCCCATGACTAACTAATTCCTGGCTATCTAGCTTGATCCTGACGGGGAATCGATAAAATTGATAGGTTTGATCGGGGGGCAGGGCATCGGAGCCGACGTATTCCACTTCCCCATCGACTCCACCAAACTCACTGTAGGGGAAGGAATCAATCCGTACGTCAACGGGCATACCAGTGCGCACGAAACCGATATCTTTATTTGTCACATCCACCTCGGCTACTAAGCTATCGGCGGGAATAATTTTGAGCAGAGGTTCAGTTTGGTTGGGGGGGGTAACGTAACCAGGGGTGGCCTTGAGGTCAAATACAACCCCATCCACCGGGGAAGTGATTTCTTGATAACCAAGGTTTACCTTTGCCCGTTCAATCTGTCCGTTTAATTCGGTCAGCCGTTTGTCGTTATCAACGATGATTTTGGTGATCTGACTATCAATTTCTGCCAGCCGCTTATTGTTGTCTGCAAGGCGATCGTAGATGTCCTTATCAGTTACGGCGCTGGTGTTGGCCAGGCGGGCTTGGGCTTGCGAAATTAAAGACTGAAGGCGTGATTGCTCCGTTTCTAACCGCTGGATTTCCGCTTGGCGGGACTCAATTTGTTGTTTTTGGCGGTCTACCTCCACCACCGTGTTAACTTTTTGCTCGATTAACTGCTGAGTCCTGTCATTGAGGGATTGTTGCTGTTTTTCTACCTGTAACCGTGCCAGGGCTCCCTCCTCTAGCAAGGGGGTCATACTATTAACGATGCCTGCTTCAATCGCTAAGCTTTTCTCTGCCTCCACGAGGGCCGCTTCGTTGCGCCCCAATAGCCCAGCCAAGATTTTCTGATCTTCCTGGAGCTGACTCCTTTCCGCCCTCAATTGTAGGCTGGCCTGCTGTAATTGTTTTTCAATTTGGCGAATCTCCAATTCAGCAGCGGTCACACGACTGCCTAATTCAAAGCGGGCCATTTCCAGTCGGGAAAGTTGTTCGGCACTAAGTTGGCCTTCACCACTGGCGTTTCTTAACCCCAATTGCTGACGATAAAGTTTATTTTCATTAATCAATTCAGCCCGGTTATTGGCCAAAGCCACTACTTCCCAGGGTAAGTTGAGCTGGCTGATCGCCCTCTGTAGGGTACTGCCCTCCAAACCATTTTGCAGTAGGGTGCGGTAGAAAGCATTTTCCTGGAGAACCTTGGAGCGAATATTTTGGGCTGCGGTCAATTCTGCCCGGGTACTGCTGGAATCCATGATTACCAGCACTTCACCTTTTTTGACCTTGCGGTTGTTTTCGACTAAAACTTCCTTAACCACCCCATTGAGGGGAGCATTGATGTCCTTAACTGTGTCGAGGGGTTTCAGTTGTCCGGTGGCGGGGACCACCTGTTCAATGGTAGCGATGGAAGCCCAGGTCACGGCCACCACAGTCACCCCCATAATCGCAATGGCAATACCCCGGGCCCACATGGGGGACTGACGCATGACAATGGCTTGTTCCGGTTGGAATAGGGATGAGTTGGATGAGAGAGCAACGGGAGTTTTGGCAGCCTTTTCCTGTTCTTTTACGTCGGCCAAGGTGCCCGCATCCATGGTTTTGGAGCTGTGGCCGTTCCTTTGGGGAGCATGTTCCTGGGTGGGGCTATTCATAATTCTGGGGGCGATCGCCAAAGATGATGGACAAAGAGTTGATTGGGCGAGGAAATTATTTAGGCTAATGGTAATGGTATAGACAAAGTTTTAAAACCCATGGGGGCACACTGTCTGGCTAGTTGATAAAAATTCACACAGTTTTAGGTGAGGGCACTAAACATCGTCACCGCCGGCGCCCTGTTGTTGGTAAAGGTAATAGTAACGTCCCTTGAGGGCCATTAATTCGTCATGGCTACCCTGCTCAACAACGGAACCTTGGTCCATCATAACGATTACGTCGGCGCTCCGGACAGAGCTAAGGCGGTGGGTGATGAAGAAGACGGTGTGAGCCTTGAAGGCATCTCCCAGGTTAATGCACACCTGTTGTTCGGTGATGTAATCCAGGGCGCTGGTGGCCTCGTCCAACACCAAAATGCGTGGCCGCTGTAACACCGATCTGGCGATCGCAATTCGTTGCCGTTGTCCCCCGGAGAGAGTAGCTCCCCGTTCCCCTACCCTGGTGTTGTAACCGTTGGGCAAGGTCATAATGAATTCGTGGGCAGAGGCAACTTTAGCCGCCGAGATAATTTGTTCCGTGGTGGCATCCGGATTGGTCAGGGCAATGTTTTCCTGCACCGTACCTTCAAACAGGAGGGTTTCCTGGGGGACTACCCCCACCTGACGACGGAGGGAATAGAGTTCCACTTTGCCAATATCAAGGCCATCGACCAAAATCCGCCCCCCTTCGGGTTCATACAGTCGGGAAAGCAGTTTGGTCAGGGTACTTTTACCAGCACCACTCTGTCCAACCAAAGCCACAAAGGTGCCCGGGGGGAAGGACAGGTTAATGTTGTTCAACTGTAATGGCCCCTGTTTTTTAAACCGGAAACTGACGTTTTCAAACTTCACTTCGCCGGCAATTTCGGGCATGGGAATGTTTTGGCGATCGCGCTCCGATTCCTGGGGCGTATCAACAATGTCCGCCAACCGTTCCAGGGACAGGGCGGTTTCCTGGAAGTTCTGCCAGAGTTGGGTCAAACGCAGAATAGGGGAGGTAACGTAGCCGGCAATGATCCGAAAAGCGATTAACTGACCCAGGGTTAAATCCCCATCCAACACCAGGGATGCCCCCACCCAAAGTACGAGTAAACCGGATAACTGGTTGAGAAAATGACTGGAGGAGCTAGCTAGGGTAGAGGTAATGACAGTGTTGAAACCGGCCCCCACATAACGGGAATATTTGTCCTGCCATTGCCAGCGGGAGCGCAACTCGATGTTTTGGGCTTTAACGGTCTGAATCCCTGACATTACCTCCACTAGATAGGACTGGGTTTGGGCGTTTCTTTCCGCTTTGAGCCGTAACTGCCTACGAATAAGGGGGGAAAATACCAGAGTCAAAATAACAAAAATGGGCACAATTCCCAGGGCCACCGCCGTCAGCAGAGGGCTGTAGATAATCATCACGACGATGTAGACCACAGAAAAAACGGAGTCCAACACCACCGTCAGGGCCGTACCTGTTAAAAATTGCCGAATATTTTCCAGTTCGTTAACCCTGGTGGAAATTTCCCCCACTGGGCGGTTCTCAAAATAGCGCAGGGGTAACCGCAGTAGGTGGTCGATGATCTCCGACCCCAAACTCATGTCGATGCGATTGGTGGTATCTACAAATAAGTAGGTTCGTAGGGTGCTTAAGAGGGCCTCAAAAATGGCGATCGACACTAACGCAATACCCAGCACCTGCAGGGTATCTTTGCTGTTTTGCACAATCACCTTGTCGATGATGATTTGGATCATCAAGGGATTGGCCAGACCAAATAGTTGGACAAAGAAGGATGCCACAAAGACCAGCAGGAGAATGTAGCGGTACTTCACCAACGCTGGCCAAAACCAACTCAAGCCGAACCGTTGCTGGGGCGTATCTTTGGAAGGGTACATCATCAGTACTTCCCCTTGCCCCTCTTCTCCCCAGGTTTCAAGAAACTCACTGGTGTCGCGTTTGACTAGACCCAATTCCGGTACGGCAATTTTTACTTCCCGATCGCCAGCTTCGTAGACCAGGGCAAGGCTATCTTGCCAGCGGATGAGAAAAGGGACCTGCATTTGCCCAAAAACTCCCTTGGGGATGCGGACCAACTGACTGGTCAAACCCATCAACTCCACAATGGCGCCGCAAATGGGCAAAGAAAGGGCTTCACTGCGCTTAATTTCTTCGGTGACAATCCTTTGGATGATGTCCCGACGGAAAGGCATACCGAAATATTGACTAATCATCTGGAAGCAGGCTACCCCGGCATCGGTGGGATTTTGCCCCCGCACAACGGGATAACTTTTGCGCCCAGATTTGACCACGGTGGGCTCTGGTAGCGGCTCTCCCAATTGGTTGGGGTCAGCATAGGGAATGTCATCCCAGGGGGAATCTTCTGGAGCGAGGCGGGTCACTGTGGCCAAGGGCACTTCTCCATGGCCATTGGTTTTCGATCCAGAACTTCCCGGGAAAAACCGGGGTAAAGGAGGTAGCCCAATCAAACGGACAAGGGTTTGGGCCTTGAGCACCAAGGCAGAGTCTGGATCAGGCAAAGCGCTACCCCGGGGACATTGCTCCAATTCACCACTACTCACCAACCAAAGTCTTTCGGGATCGGGCAAATCACTGGGCAAACTGTGGCTACCGGGTTGCAACTCGTAAACCTGACTCTGGGGCAACATTTCCAGGGTTAGCTGGCGCAAATCCACATTGCCTTGGGCGGTGCGTTGTAGCTGCTCCCCTAATAAATCGAATAGTTCCACCCGACCGCATTGGTGGCGATAAACCCTGGCTAGTTCAGGATACTTATCTACCAAAGCTAAAAACTCGTCCCTAGTGAGGCTGGCGCAAATAGTTTCCGTAGAGGCGATCGCCGTTTCACAGGGGACATTTCTGATGGCGTTGTTATCCCCAATCACTGCCCCATTCTGGAGCAAAGCCATGGTGGCGGGGTAACCAGTGCCGGGGTCGTAACCGAGTAGTCTTGCTTGCCCACTGACTAAGAAATAAACATTATTGGCCAACTTTCCCCGGGCAAGAATTATCTGTCCCATGCGAAACCTTAGCGGCCTCAGTTTTGCCGCTATCTCGGCGATCGCCGGGGCAGGAAGTTGAGCAAAGGGTTCAATTTCCCGCAAGAAGGATTGATAATCGGCAATGGTCAGACTCATAGCAACAGATAATTTAAAGACGGGAAAATTGATTTGGCAAATAGCTGCGCGACAACTAGCGACGGCTTTGGATATGTTGAAACATCTTCACCTTTCAACCAAGGTTTTAGACTACCGAAAAGCCAGGCAGTACCCCTAAGGGTCTCCACTTCCCCCCAGACATTACAACAGATCGGACTTTTTTCACCAGACCTAGTTCCAGATTCTCCTCCAAACAAGTTTGGCAAAACACCTGTTGTCCCACCGAAAAACTATTCCAAGTATAAGAAATTAGACCCATTGATTGACCCGGTTTCCCATCCAGGGGCCGATAAATATCGTACAATGAAGGGTCTGAAATTTTTTGTTCCTTGCCCAGCATGAAAGCCCAATCAGAACCTCGGTTTGATTACGTCAAAATTGCGATCGCCTCCCCCGAAAGGATCCGCCAGTGGGGAGAACGCACCCTACCGAACGGCACCGTAGTGGGGGAAGTGACCAAACCCGAAACCATTAACTACCGGACGTTAAAGCCGGAAATGGACGGTCTGTTCTGTGAAAAAATCTTTGGTCCTTCCAAGGATTGGGAATGCTGGTGTGGCAAATATAAACGGGTACGGCACCGGGGCATTGTTTGTGAGCGCTGTGGCGTGGAAGTAACGGAATCTAGGGTTCGTCGTCACCGCATGGGCTACATCAAATTAGCCGCCCCCGTCACCCACGTTTGGTATCTCAAAGGCATCCCTAGCTATCTCAGCATTCTTTTGGACATGGCCCTGCGGGATGTGGAGCAGATCGTTTACTTCAACGCCTACGTGGTGCTCAACCCCGGCAATGCCAGCAATCTGCAATATAAGCAACTCCTGACTGAAGACCAGTGGGTAGAAATTGAAGACCAAATTTATGCTGAAGATTCTGAGCTAGAAGGTATCGAAGTGGGCATTGGTGCGGAAGCGGTGCAAAGGCTCTTAGCAGAATTGCAACTGGAAGAAGTGGCGGAAAAGCTCCGGGAAGAAATTCTGGCTAGTAAAGGACAAAAGCGGGCCAAGCTGATTAAACGTCTGCGGGTAATTGATAATTTCATCGCTACCCACTCCCAAGCGGAATGGATGACCTTGGATGTGATCCCTGTTATTCCGCCAGATTTACGTCCCATGGTGCAGTTGGATGGGGGGCGCTTTGCCACCTCTGACCTGAATGATCTCTATCGTCGGGTAATCAACCGTAATAACCGTCTGGCCCGTCTGCAGGAAATCCTCGCCCCGGAAATCATTGTCCGTAACGAAAAGCGGATGCTCCAGGAAGCAGTGGATGCCCTGATCGATAATGGTCGCCGGGGTCGCACCGTCGTGGGTGCCAATAACCGGGCGTTGAAATCCCTCTCGGACATCATTGAAGGTAAGCAGGGTCGTTTCCGTCAAAACCTCTTGGGTAAACGGGTGGACTACTCCGGTCGTTCCGTTATTGTGGTGGGGCCCAACCTCAAAATTTACCAATGCGGTCTGCCCCGGGAAATGGCGATCGAGCTATTCCAGCCCTTTGTGATTCACCGTCTGATCAAACTAGGCATTGTTAACAACATCAAAGCGGCCAAGAAATTGATTCTCAAGGGCGATCCGCAAATTTGGAGCGTATTGGAGGAAGTGATCACTGGACACCCCGTTATGCTCAACCGGGCACCCACTCTGCACCGTTTGGGTATCCAAGCCTTTGAGCCAATTTTGGTGGAAGGGCGAGCCATCCAACTCCATCCCCTGGTGTGTCCTGCTTTTAACGCTGACTTCGACGGGGACCAAATGGCTGTACACGTCCCCCTTTCCCTAGAGGCCCAATGTGAAGCCCGGCTGTTGATGCTGGCTTGCCATAACGTTCTTTCCCCCGCTACTGGTAAACCCATTGTGGCTCCCTCCCAGGACATGGTATTGGGCTGTTATTACCTCACCGCAGAAAATCCCAATGCCCAAAAGGGAGCAGGACGTTACTTTGCCGGGATCGAAGATGCCTTGCGGGCCTATGACCACGGCCAAGTGGATCTCCACTCCCAAATTTGGATTCGCCATCTGGATGAAGATGTGGTGACAGAAAAACCAGACACAGAGGTCATCAAAACCGAGGATTTGGGGGATGGCACGGTGATGAAATACTACCGGGAACGGAAAGTCCGTGAAGGAGTTGATGGGGAGATTATTACTCAGTACATTCAGACGACTCCGGGGCGGATCATTTACAACAAAACGATCGCCGAAGCGTTGGTGTTCTAAGCCTAGCTAAAGCCGTTAGTAGTTTATCCAGCCGTTTAACTTTTTGCAGTTGCGGCTGTTTTTTTGGAATAAACAGGATGAGAATGTTTAATCTAGCTCAAATTCTTCCTGCCATTTTTGATCTTGGGCTCTCTGAGGTTGGGCCGTTTTAGCTAAAACAAAATTTTCCAATACCAAGTAATCCATTTCCGTCCGCATAAAGCAACGGTAGGCATCTTCTGGGGTGCAGACAATGGGTTCCCCGCGCACGTTGAAGGAAGTATTGACCAGTACTCCACAGTCTGTCAGGGCTTCAAATTGACGCAGTAGTTGATAGTAGCGGGGATTGGTTTCCGGATGAACGGTTTGAATTCGAGCAGAACTGTCCACATGGGTGATGGCAGGTAGTTGGGACCGGGGAATGTTTAATTTTTCAATGCCAAATAATTGCTCTTGTTCAGGAGTCAATGGCAAACGCAATTCTTCCCGTACATCGGCCACAATGAGCATATAGGGGCTGGGTTGGTCTAGCTCAAAATAATCACCCACTTTTTCGGCCAACACGGACGGGGCAAAGGGGCGAAAGGACTCCCGGTATTTGATTTTCAAATTCATCACCGATTGCATGGTGGTGTTGCGGGGATCCCCCAGGATCGACCGTCCACCCAGGGCCCGGGGTCCAAATTCCATCCTTCCTTGGAACCAACCCACCACATTGCCTCCGGCGAGGATATGGGCCACTTTGCCAAATAAATCTTCATCGGAGTAATAGTCGTAAACCGCTTGCACAGCGGGATCCTTGAGATAGGCTTCAATATCTTCGTTGGTAAACCTAGGGCCTAAGTAGGAACCGGCCATGGCATCGGGCTTTTGCACCGTTCTCTCATGTTGCAGATACTGGTGCCACACTGACAAAGCTGACCCGATCGCCCCTCCCGCATCTCCAGCGGCCGGTTGAATCCAAATATTTTTAAATTTGCCTTCCCGTAGTAAGCGACCATTGGCCACACAGTTGAGGGCTACCCCCCCGGCCAAACAAAGATTTTCCAGCCCCAATTCTTCGTACACCGTATTGCCCAAGCGGAGCACGACTTCTTCCGTTACCACTTGAATGGAAGCGGCAATGTCCATTTCCCTTTGGGTTAACGGACTTTCCGGCGATCGCCGGGGCGCACCAAAAAGGTCGGCAAACTTTTTGTTGGTCATGGTGAGACCGGTGGCATAGTTAAAATAATCCATATTGAGGCGAAACGTGCCATCGGCCTTCAAATCCAATAGGTTATCCAAAATTAATTCCACATATTTTGGCTCTCCGTAGGGGGCCAAACCCATCAGTTTATACTCACCGGAATTGACTTTAAAGCCGGTGTAGTAGGTAAAAGCGGAGTAGAGCAGACCCAAGGAATGGGGAAAATGAATTTCCCAATGGGGCGTTAACTGATTACCGTGGCCAGACCAAAGGGAAGTGGTGGCCCATTCCCCCACCCCATCCATACAGAGCACTGCCGCCTCATCAAAAGGACTGGGGAAAAAAGCTGAAGCGGCGTGGGATTGGTGATGTTCGTTAAATAACAAAGGAGGCAAATCTTTGGTCTTACAGTCGCCCAATTCTGCTAGGGCTTTTTTTAAGACAGTTTTGAGATAAAGTTTTTCCTGCAACCAAGCGGACATGGCGGCAATGAAAGACCGCAATCCCCTGGGGGCAAAAGCCAGATAGGTTTCCAGTAACCGTTCAAAGGTCACCAAGGGCTTTTCGTAGAAAACAATATAATCCACTTCTTTTAAACTAATACCTGCTTCCCCAAGACAATAATTAATGCCTTGGGTGGGAAAAGAAGCGTCGTGTTTTTTGCGGGTAAATCTTTCTTCCTGCACTGCCGCCACAATAACGCCATCTTTGACCAGGGCCGCCGCACTGTCGTGGTAGTAAGCAGAAATGCCAAGAATATGAGTCACGTTAAACTATCCTGACCAAAGGGAATGTTGGTGTCGCTGTCAATGGGTCGCCCCGTATAATAACTTGGGTTGGGAACTAGACTGATCGCCAATCCGTTTATCTTTCATAGAAGCCAGGATTTATCAGCTATGTCGAAGAATTTTAACTTGCTATTGGGCACCCTGGTGGGGGTTAGTTTAGTTTTTCCCCAGGTGATCGCCGTCCAAGCCCAAACAGACCCTTTTCCCGCCAATGCCACCTTTTTTACCGGCACTCCCCCCAGTTTGGCCGATGTGGATGCGGACTTTAACGGCATTAATATCCCCAACAGCAGATATTTTTTTAGTGTTAGTCTGCCTGCGGGAGAAATTGAGCCCCTAGGCAAGGTAGTGCTGCACCAACAACCCAATCCCTCTCCTATTAGTCTGGATTTAAGTCAAACAGAAGTATTTTTTGGCCTGCCTTCCCAACGGGGTAACGACTTGGCCAGTTCTGCGGTTTCCACCAGCGGCGATTCCCAAACCATTGTGGTGCAGTTCAATCCCCCCATTGCTCCTGGTAACACCGTCACCATTGCCCTGCTAGCGGAGCAAAACCCAGAAGTGGCAGGGGTCTATCAGTTTCGAGTACAAGCCTTTCCCTCCGGGCCAGCCTCTGTTGGTCTAGATTTGGGCGTGGGACGGTTACAATTTTACGAAAATCGCTAGCTCCATGATCACCGCCGCCAATTTGCTCCGAATCATTTTCCCCTTTTATGACCCTGAGGTACTGCGGTGGTCGGGGGAAGCCCGTTTGATGCGGACTTTGTTCTTCGCCTGGATGGCAATGGGCGTGGTGGTGCTATTTTCCGCTTCCTATGCGGAAAGTCTGGATACCAGCGGCACAGGCCTGAGCATTATCCTCAAACAAATTGCCTATCTTTGGCTGGGGCTAAATATTTTTAATTTTCTGGTGCGTTTGCCCCTCCAGGTCTGCCTCAAGCTAGTGCCCTGGTTTTTGATTGTGGTTTTACTGCTGATTTTTTTGACCAAAAGCGGTTTGGGAGTGGAAGTAAATGGGGCCCGTCGTTGGATTAGTTTGGGACCGGTCTTGATCCAGCCGTCGGAATTTATGAAGCCCTGTTTAGTGCTGCAGGCGGCTAATTTGTTCGGCAATTGGCATCGTTTCCCCTGGCGATCGCGCCTCATTTGGTTGGGCATTTTTGCCCTAACCCTAGGTAGTATTTTGCTCCAGCCCAACTTGAGCACCACTGCCCTGTGCGGCATGGGGTTATGGTTAATTGCCCTAGCGTCCGGTCTTCCCTGGATTTATCTCATTTCCACTGCTCTGCTGGGGATAACCACTGCAGTGACAAGTATTTCCATCCGGGACTATCAACGGGCTCGGGTCACCTCTTTCCTCGACCCCTTTGCCGACCCGAGGGGCGATGGTTACCAGTTGGTGCAAAGTTTATACGCGATCGCCTCTGGGGGAATTTTGGGAAGGGGATTTGGCATGTCCCAGCAAAAATTATTCTATTTGCCCATCCAAACCACGGATTTTATTTTTGCTGTCTTTGCGGAAGAATTTGGGCTGGTGGGCTGCATTACCTTTTTAGCGTTCCTCGGCCTATTTACCACCATGGGGCTGCGGGTGGCCATGCGTTGTCGCCATCGGGTCAAACGATTAATTGGTTTGGGAGTAGTGATATTTCTAGTGGGTCAATCTCTGCTCAACATTGGTGTGGCCAGTGGCGCTCTGCCCACCACCGGTTTACCCCTGCCATTTTTCAGCTATGGTGGTAGTTCCTGTTTATCAAGTCTAGTCTTAGCAGGGCTTTTGGTGCGGGTGGCCAGGGAAAGCAATGAAGCAGAAGTGATTCCCCTAGGAACAAAAACTGCTCCGGCGGTTTAATTTTCAATTGTTATCGAAACTTTCTATGGCGGGTAAAACCACTGGGGTTGTGGCGGCGGGCCATGCCCAAACGGCAGAAGCGGGCAAATGTATGCTCGAAGAAGGGGGTAATGCCTTTGATGCAGCGATCGCCTCGGCGTTGGCGGCCTGCGTGGTGGAATCGAGTTTAACTTCCCTGGGGGGAGGGGGTTTTCTGCTGGCCCAGACGGCGGCGCAGAAGAGTTACCTGTTCGATTTTTTCTGCCAAACACCCCAAGTTAACCCAGGGGAAAAAGCAGTGGACTTCTACCCCGTGGCCCTCAATTTTGGCGGAGCTTGGCAAACTTTTCACATTGGCAAAGGGGCGATCGCCGTGCCGGGCATGGTGGCGGGATTGTTTGCGGCCCACAGGAAACTGGGGCGCCTACCATTCAAGCTATTGATTGAACCAGCGGTGGCATATGCCCGCCAGGGATTTACCCTCAACCGTTTTAACGACTTTACCAATGGTCTATTGGAGCCGATTCTGACCCAACAAGAGGAAGGCAGGAAATTTTATGCTCCCCAAGGAAAAATTCTCCGCCAAGGGGAAAAGGCCTATCTGCCCCAATTTGCCGACGTGCTGGAACAATTGGCCCGCCATGGCCCGGATTGGTTTTACCGGGGGGAGTTAACCGAGTGGGTACTGGAATCTTTAGGGGGAGCCAGTGCCCTGACCGCCAAAGACTGGGCCGACTATGAAGTAGAAATTCGTCCTCCCCTACGGACCCAATATCGCCAACGGCAACTGTTAACCAATCCCCCCCCCAGTGCCGGGGGCATTCTCATTGCTTTTGCCTTGCAGTTGCTAGAAAAATATGATTTGAGCCAATATCCCCTGGGCAGTGCGGCTCAAATTCAGCTTTTTAGCCAGATCATGGCCCTGAGTAACCAAGCCCGCCGACAATATTTGGATGGCAATCTCCACTGTGGGGACATTGAGGCAAAATTTCTCGGGGGCGATCGCCTGGCCTCGGAACTAGGACAATCAAAATTTATCAATAAATTGGGTAGCACCACCCACATCAGTGTTTTAGACGGAGAGGGCAATGCCGCCAGCTTAACCAGTTCCAATGGGGAGGGGTCTGGGCATTTTATTCCCGGCACGGGCATTATGCTGAACAACATGTTGGGGGAAGAAGACCTCAATCCCCAGGGCTTTTACCAATGGCCACCGGGGCAACGCCTATCATCGATGATGGCCCCCACTATACTTTTAGACCAGGAACAACCCCGGCTAGTTTTGGGGTCAGGGGGATCAAATCGCATTCGTAGTGCCATTTTGCAGGTGGTCTGTCATCACCTAGATTACCAATTACCCTTAGCCGAAGCGGTGGGGCGGGAACGTATTCATTGGGAGGCCCATAAATTAGATTTGGAGCCAACCTCTGTAGCTGATATTCTGGCCCAGTTGCGATTTGACGACGGCACCCAGGGTACCCTTTGGACGGAACAAAATATGTTTTTTGGGGGAGTTCATGGGGTTGCCACCACCACTGCGGGGACCATGGAAGGGGTTGGAGATCCCCGGCGATCGGGGGCCGTGGCCTACAGTCTGGAATAACATTGGTTACAATTCTTAGGGCAATGCGGTAAGTTATTTAGCGAACAGCGTTTCCCCTTTTTGCGATTACGGCTGAGTTGTCTGGTCACATTCCCAATGAAATCAATCCATCCGCTCAAATTTTGTTCTTCTTCCACTCTGTTGTTGCTACTCAGCACCAGCGTCGGTGTCTTTTTGCCCGGCTTCAGTGGCGGCCAGGGGGCGATCGCCGTGGCCCAAAGTGTTTCTCCTCCGGACAATGCACCATCGGCAGAAACAGGAAATAATGCTGATGACAGTGGGTTTCCTCTTCCCCAATTACCGGACACAGCGCCCAACGAGCGCTTAAATCCCTCCGGTAACCCCCTCATGTTTCCCACCAAGCCCGACGAGGTGGACACCACAGTTCGGCAAGCTATTACTTTGGACGAAGCCATTGATCTGGCCCTGAGAAATAATGAACAACTCCAGCAGGCCAAGCTATCCCTAGAGCAACAGGAAGCTGGTTTAATGGCGGCAAGGGCGGCCCTTTTCCCTAGCCTGGACACGGATTTTACCTTTAGTCGGGATAGTAGTGCGGCGGCCGAAGCCACCAATGCCCTCATTGCCAACCAGAATCAAACCACTACCGTCAACCCAGAACTGCGTTCGGAAACTAGCACCAATGCAGTGGGTAACATCAACCTGACCTATAGTATTTATGCCGGGGGGGAAAGGAGCGCCCAAATTGCCAAAGCCGAGCAGTTGGTGCAAAACAGTCGCCTCCAGGTGGAAGTGGTGGCAGAACAAACCCGCTTTGAAGCCACAGATCGTTACTATGCTCTCCAGGGGGCCGATGCCCAGGTGGCGATCGCCCAAGCCTCCGTGGAAGATGCTTCCCAGAGTTTGCGGGATGCCCGTTTGTTAGAACAGGCCGGGTTGGGCACCCGCTTTGACGTGTTACGGGCGGAAGGAGATTTGGCCACCGCCAACGAAGCTTTAACCAGGTCCATCGCCGATCAACGCAATGCCCGCCGCCGCCTGGCCCAATTGTTGAGCGTGGGGCAACGGGTGGAATTAACCGCCGCCGATGAAATTGTGGAAGCCGGAGATTGGAGCTTACCCCTGGATGAAAGCATTGTTCAAGCCTATAAAAACCGGGCTGAACTGGAGCAACAATTGGTGCAAATTGAAGTGAGCGAACAGGACCGCTACATTGCCCTGGCAGCCATTAAACCCAGGGTGGATTTTCTGGCCAATTACACCTACCAAAATAATTTTGATAGCAGTGCCGGGTTAGTGGATGGTTATGCCTTTGCCGCTCGAGTACGGTGGAACTTTTTTGACGGGGGCCGGGCCTTTGCCGAAGCTCGCCGGGCTGATCGCCAGATGGACATTGCTAAAACTGCTTTTTCTGAGCAAAGAAACCAAATTCGTTTGGAAGTGGAGGAATCCTACTACACCCTAATTTCCAACAAGGAAAATATTGGCAGTACCCGCACCAACGTCATTCGTTTTGAGGAAGCCCTCCGTTTAGCTCGACTACGGTTCCAGGCTGGAGTAGGCACCCAAACGGACGTTATTAACGCCCAGCGGGACTTAGCCAACGCCCGGGGAAGGTTCCTACAGGCGATTATTGGCTATAACCAATCATTGAACCAACTACAACGCTCCATCAGTAATTTGCCCAACAATCATTTGTTTGATATTCAGCCTTAAACGCTGTCTGAGACGATGGGATGATAGGAGGGTTAAAGGTGCTGATCAAAGTTTCCTTGAGAGATTAGCGATTCTTCCCCCGTGTCCTTGTCTCTCAAACTCCGGCAATTCTGGGAGACTACTAGACTGAGTCCCATCCCTCTGGACAATGCGGAGGGAAATGGTTAAGGCACTTCTTCATTTCAATTTATTTTCCCTATGGTCACCAACTTTGCTGAGCCAAGCTTGCCAACAGCCTCGGTTTTTGGGGTGAAGGTGCACCTTTCTGATAACTATGGTCATTGGCTAGAAAATTGTCTGCAAAGGGGTCAGGGAGTCCACGTGGTCACCCTCAACTCGGAAATGGTAATCCTGGCCGAGAAGGAACCAGCGGTGCAAGAAGTGATCCAAGGGGCAGAATTGGTCATTCCCGATGGGGCAGGGGTAACCATTTACCTAAAATTGGAAGGCATCGAGCAAAGCCGTTGCCCTGGCATTGAACTAGCGGAGGCCATGGTGCGTCACATTGGCGAAGGTAAGGATAATCAGCCCATTGCCTTTTATGGAGGAGCACCGGGTATCACTGAACTAGCAGCCCAGCGTTGGCAGCGGGAATATCCAGGATTAAAAGTTTTGGCTAACCATGGTTTTTTAACCGAATCGGAGCAGGAGGCTTGGCAACAAACTTTGGTTCGGGAACGGCCCTGCCTAATTTTGGTCGGTTTGGGAGTTCCCCGACAGGAGTATTGGATTAGGGACCATCGTCATCTTTGTCCCCAGGGCATTTGGATTGGGGTGGGGGGCAGTTTTGACGTGTGGTCCGGCACGAAAGAGAGGGCACCGGAATTTTTCTGTCGCTACAACCTGGAGTGGCTTTATCGGCTATACCAAGAACCTTGGCGTTGGCGGCGGATGTTGGCCCTGCCCAAATTTTTCTTCCGTACTCTGGTGAGCCGTTGATAATTCTTCAAACAAAATTGGCCCTTTATGCAGTGGAAATGTTCCAGGGGTTAATAATCGGCGGAAATTGTGGATAAAGGTTACGGCTGGGGGAAATTGGGTTACATTTATTAGGTATCGCCGTCTAAATTGGTGTTGATTGGCAGGCGATCGCCCACACCTCCGGTTACGCTGACGACATATTAAATTTTATTAACTTTTGCGGCTTATTTTCCAGTCCGTTGGTCATTTTGGTTGAGGAGTGTTCTGTAATGATTAACCCATCGATGAAATCTTGTTTGTTAGCGGCCCTGGGGGGATTGCTACTAGGGGGGATGACTCCTCCGGCGATCGCCAACCCCGTCACTCTTGTCCCTGGTATGCCTGCCCCGGTCCCGGACAAAGAAACCGCCCAAGCCAACTATGACCAGAGTTACCAAGCCTACACGGAGCTATTGGGGCAAGTCACCAGCATTAACCAGTTCCGAGATGTGTCCCCCAACAGTTGGGCCTACGAAGCATTACGAAATTTAGTTGATAACTACGGTTGCATCGTCGGTTATCCTGACCGCACTTTCCGGGGCGATCGGGCCTTAACCCGGAACGAATTTGCCGCAGGTTTGAGTGCCTGCCTCACCCAGTTGGAGGCCAGGATGTTGGCCTCTCGGCAACAATTGGGACAGTTTATGGAAGAGAAAGAAACTTCCGTCGCCGCTGGAGATATTCTGGAGAATGTTTTCACCCGAGCTTCCTACAATGCCACGGGGCGTTTTTACGACCTCACCAGTATTTCTGGCCAAGCTAACAAAATTTTTGGTTGGCGTAGTTGGCCCGGTTCCTACTTTGACAACATGATTGCCGAAGATGCCGCTGTGGTGGAAGCCGTTTACCAAGATGCTTTGGAGCAACAAACCAGGGGGACCGTCATCCATACCAGGGATTTACCTGATCCTTTCAACCAATCCCTGTTGGAAGATTGGTCTCGTTACACCCGTTTTGGCAATCCCACTCTGCCCCCCACTGCCCCAGGTTTTTAAGGCCCTAACGCTCGTTTCCTTTTGAATCTATGTTTTTAACTGCTCTGCGGTCTTTCCTTCTTTTTCTGGCAGTAACCTGTCTGTCCCTGGCGATCGCCATGCCCGCCTGGGCTCTAACGGAGGTGCCCCTGACAGAAATTGACTATAAACCCTGTCCAGCAGACTTAGCGGAAGGCAATGTGGGCAGTGGTTCGAGCAGCCCGGCTAACTGTTTTTTGGTAACCGGCATTGCCAACAATCGGACGGGGAAAACAGTGTATGATGCCGATGTTTTTGGACGCATTTACGATGCTAACCACGAACCAGCCATGCAAAACCGGACTCGCTTGGGTAACATTGCCGAAATTCCTCCTGGAAAAAGCGATTTTGAGGTACGCATCAGTGTGCCCGCCCAGCAACCTCTACCTTTGCAGTTGGAGCAGTTTAAAGCCTCGGGTTTTTCCGCTAAAATCCGTGGCCAGGCACTGTAAGCTTTGTTGATTGCCCTCCGACTGGATTACAGTAAGGTTTCAGTTGAAGCTTAGTTAACACTTTGTTGCTTATTGTTGACAGTGTGCGCCAGAACCCTACCATTGACTGATAGATATTCTCTCCCTCCCACCCTTACTCCCTAAATAATTTTGTCTTCTTATCGCCAGCGATTACTGCAACCCCCATGTTTAGCCGTTTTACCAGCTTATTTGGCCGTAAATCCTCCGGGGTAGGGCTAGAAATTACCCCAGAAAGGGTTAACGTCGCCCAACTTACTTCCCAGGGTCAGAGTTATAAACTAAGGAAATTTGGACACGCATCCATTCCGGAGGGAATTTTCGAGGAAGGAAAGATCGTTGATTCTCCGGCCCTAGCGGAAATTATTCAGGAACTGCTGAGCGAGAATGGCATTAACACCAAGCAGGTGGCAACAGCGGTACCCATGCGGGAAGCGATCATCCGTATGCTGCCGGTGCCGGCAGAGTTGGACGAAAATGAGTTGCGCGACATGGTGCTAAATCACGAAGCTGCTCTGTATCTACCCTATCCCAGGGAAGAAGTGGATTTGGATTACCAAAAGCTGGGCTTGTTTGAAGATGAGGATGGCATTGAGAAAGTGCAAGTGTTGTTAGTGGCTACCCGGCGGGAGGTAACCGATTCCTATCTGGACACTTTTCAACAGGCAGGGCTCCAGGTGGACGTGCTAGAAATTAATAGTTTTGCGTTGATTAGAACCATTCGGGAACAGTTGCGGCAGTTTGGTTCCCGGGAAGCGGCGGTGCTGGTTGATATTGAGTTCGATAGCACGGAAATTGCCATCATTGTGGATGGAGTACCCCAGTTTTCCCGCACAGTGCCCATTGGTACCTACCAAATGCAAAATGCCCTTTCCCGGGCAATGAATTTGCCCCCTTCCCGCAATCCAGAAATTTTGCAGGGCATGACCATTCCCGTCACCCAGTTTGACACCATGAGCACCCAAGGCACAGCGGTCAATCCTGGGATGAATGCTCTGATGCGTGTGATGGGGGAACTAACCGACGAGTTGCGACGGTCCATTAACTTCTACCTCAACCAGAGTGAGGAATTGGAACTAGTGCAGTTACTCTTGGCCGGCCCTGGTGGTGGCCTGATTCAGTTGGATGAGTATTTCACCCAACGTTTGAGTATTCCCACCGTCAAAATTGATCCCTTTGAAGCTCTGGCGATCGACACGGATCAGAATTTTTCTGACATAGAGCGACCCAGTTTGGCCACGGTTTTGGGTTTAGGTATCCGGGAAGCCTAGCGGCTTGGTTTGTTCACCTTGCCCACACCCATTGCTTCACTCCTCTCCTTGTCCGATGCCATACTCCACTGAAACCATCCCATGTATAGCCTAGATGTAAATTTTCTCAAGGATCGTAACTCTGACGTTGTTCGGTCGACCCAAACTACCACTATCACCCTAACGGGGGACGATCTACAGAAGCAAATGCCGCTTTATATTGGGGCGGGAATAATGGTGATCTTACCTGCTCTGGCTGGGTTAGGGGTATTGCTGATCAATTGGCAAAAGGGTGTTGCCCAGACCAATATCCAACGGTTAGAAACGGAGTTGACCCAATTACAGGGAGAACAGCAGAAAATCCAGGAAGTGGAGGCAAAAACGGCGGCCGCTCACCAAGAAGCAGATGGATTGATTGGCGTTTTTAATCAAATTAAACCTTGGTCAGCCCTGTTTCAGGAGATAACTAATCAGTTGCCCCAGGAAGTGCAACTCCAAAGTATCCAGCAGGAAGGAAATGTAATCACTATTTCCGGTTTTGCTGGCAACTATGGCTCCCTCAATGATTTTCTGCTGACTTTGCAAAGCTCGAAGTTTTTACAGGCTAATAAGACTAAACTGATGACAGCCAATGCGGCAGCCCTACCTATTACGGGGGAAGGGGCAACGGCAGAAACCGGGGGCACAGAGGAGCCAAGTGCAGATCAAGCTGCTTCTGCTGTTGTCATTCCAGCGGGAGTGAG
Source organism: Synechocystis sp. CACIAM 05 (assembly GCF_010222815.1). Classification (GTDB taxonomy): domain Bacteria; phylum Cyanobacteriota; class Cyanobacteriia; order Cyanobacteriales; family Microcystaceae; genus Synechocystis. The sequence goes on from NZ_CP019225.1 coordinate 1,814,760, forward strand.
TTATACCATCCAAACGGAAATTACCAATACCCCCGATAAGGAATTGATAACGGCATTGATCGCCAATGGGGCAGCCGGTTTAGTGGCTCGATTTAAGTTTCTGGAACTGAAGAGCGTCTTGGATCGACCTGCGGGAATACCGGAGGTTGCGCCTATTTTGGAACCACCGGCGGAGGGAGCTCCTGGAGCAGAAACCCCACCAGCTAATAACTGATGATCCCTTGCCACCGAACTTTGTTTTTAGAGGAGTGCCATGACTAGCTACAGCGAAGAGTATTCATCAACGACAACAATTATTGATGAGGAGTTTGATGCGGGGGGAAATTATCCAACTGCATTTGGGATAACCTTCACTCCCCAGGTAAGTGGCATTAGTTTGGGTATTCTTGGCTTGCTGGCCATGGGCTATGTTCTGCTCAATTTTGTCATGCCGGCTTTGGGAGAATATCAACAACTAAAACAGGACGAAGAAGCTAAACAAGCTCAAGTGGATCAGCAGTCCCCGGAAGTGTTGATGCGTCGGCTAGCCAATGCGGAGGTGCAGTTACAGGAAGCCCAACAGCGTAAAGCGACAGTGTTGGAACTCTACGCCAATAGCGAGGATTTGAACACAATCCTCTACAACTTCAATACTCTATTCGTAAATAGAAACGTGAAGTTAGTCAGCTTTTTGCCCCAGGGAGATCCGGTGGTAATCTCCGATGATAGTCTGGGGGCAAACGCAAAAAATCAGCTTAAACGACAAACTTATACCATTTCCATGACGGGCGGTTTTAGTGAAACCCTGGCATTAATTCGGGATATTGAACGGCTGCAACCGTTAATTTTGATGAAAAATTTGCGGACTAGCTTGGTTAATCCAGAATTTCCAGTCAATGTGGTTAGGGATGGTGACACTGTACAAGTGCAAACTGATGCGCCAGATATCCTAACTACGGATTTAACGTTGGAGGTGTTTATGCCATTAACCCCTGAGGAGATTGCCGCCCTGACTCCTCCCCCGCCGCCGCCTGGACAGGAGGGTCAACCACCGGCTGAGGGACAACCTCCAGCGGAAGGACAAGCGGCCCCGGCCCCCTAAAGGGTAATTTTGCTGGTAGATTATCGCTAACGGTCTTACGATTTTTGAATAATTATTCAATAATTGATTTTAATTGGTGTGTGAGGAGCAATTCTGTGAAAAATTTTCGGTTTTGGTTAACAACGGAAATAGCGACCTGTTGCTTGTTGGCCCTAGCGCCTGCCCAAGCAGAAACGGTTTCCCAGTCAAATACTTTGGATGGAGATTTGCGGACGGCGATCGCCAGTGACTCAAGTCGAGATTGGCTAAAGTTTGAAAAAAGTTTGGAGCAGTCCCTCAAGCAAAAAGAAGAGATTGATTCTTGGACACCATCATTGGAGTTGGCGCAGGCTAAATCCCTTGTCAAACCAGAGCAAAAGTTGACGAATATTGAGTTGCTAGTGCAGGAGTTGGAAGCCCTATCCGATCCACTGGCATTAAACTTTCCAGAACCGAACCAGACCAGTGTTGCTCAAATGGCTCCTCCCAGCCGCCCTATGCCTCCCCCCCCAGCGGGCAGTGGGCAAGTCATGTTTCCCAACCCGGAAATTATTATTCAGCAACAGGGTGGTGTGCCCCAGGGAGGAGCTAGGGTAGGTAATCCTAGTATTCTCTCCCCTGCTGTGCCTGTGGCCCCCGTTCGTTCCCGTGCAGTCCCCCCGCCAGTGGGAGATTTGGCCATTTCCAACATCAATGCTTCCTTCGACATGATTGATCTTGGCCAAAGGGGTCAGGTCAACGTACCAAGCTTAGTACTACGGGAAGCCCCAGCCAGGGAAGTTTTGGCAGTGTTGACTCGTTATGCCGGCATGAACCTAATTTTTGTAGATCCAGAGCCCGATACAAGAACGACTACACGTACGTCAACCACCACAGGAAGTAATACAGATTCAAGAACAAGACAAACTAGTATTCCCCCTGGCACAACTCAAAGGGAATTTAAGGATGAGCTTAAAGATGAAATCAAAAATGAGCTTAAAGATGAATCTGTATTCCTAGGGCTTAAAAGTTCAACTATTACCCTAGATATTCAGAACGAGAGCGTACAGGATATCTTCAACTATGTCTTGATGGCATCGGGCTTAAAAGCAAGTCGTCGTGGTAATACGATTTTTGCCGGAGCCAGTTTACTTCCTTCTGCCCGAAATATTATTACTCGTACCATCCGGTTGAACCAAGCCAGTGCGGAATCAGTCGCCAGCACTCTAGCTTCCCAAGGTGCGGAAGTTAACATCTTATTTGAAGGTCAGGAAGATGTTCAATTGGCAGAAAATGCTCCACCAAGGGTAATTAAGCAGCCCCCTACCCTAGTTCCCTTAACCGTTCAAAAACCTGCCAACGATTCTTCAGTGCTAATTCTTGAAGGATTAGTGGTCAGCACCGATCCCCGATTGAACACGGTAACTTTAGTAGGCGAACCTCGTAATGTGGAATTGGCCAGTTCCATGATTACTCAAATGGATGCTCGGCGTCGTCAAGTCGCAGTTAACGTCAAAATTATTGATATCAATCTGAATAACATCCAGGATTACGATAGCAGTTTTTCCTTTGGCATAGGGGATAGCTACTTTGTTCAAGACAGTGGCAGGGGGATAATGCGCTTTGGTGATACGGCTCCGGTTCAGGAAATTGATATTAACACCGGTTTGGGGCGAATCACTAACCCACCTGCAATTGCTAATCCATTTTTTAATGGTCCGGGTGAAGATGTTTTCTTCGATCTTAGCAGACTAACTAATATTGAAACTCCCCTTGGTACAGGAACAATTCCCCTGAATTTCTTCACATCAGGATCGGGAGCTATTTCAAATAATCCACTATTTACTGGGGTTACTGATTTTCCAATAGCAGAAGTTGATCAGGATGGAGTTTTGACAGTTACCTATCCCGAGTTTGGTCTGCCATCTTTCTATCAGTACCCGAAAAAATTCCAGGCACAAATTGACGCTCAGATACGTAGTGGTAACGCCAAAATTCTCACCGATCCAACTCTGATTGTTCAGGAAGGTGAGGCAGCTCAAGTTAAGTTGACAGAATCTGTTATCGCTAGTGTTGATACGCAAGTTGATACCCAGGGAGATACAGCAGTCAGAACTATTACGCCAGTCCTGGAAGATGTTGGTCTAACACTAAATGTTATCGTTGATCGTATCGATGATAATGGCTTTATTACTCTGCGAGTTAATCCAATCGTTGCATCTCCTGCTGGCACAGAACGATTTGATAGTGGTGCCGGTGCCGTCAACGAAATAACACTAATAAACAAAAGGGAACTGACTTCTGGTGTTGTTCGGCTGAGGGACGATCAAACATTTATTCTGTCCGGCATTATTTCGGAGATACAGCGTTCTACCACAAGTAAATTTCCAATTCTGGGCGACTTGCCTGTAATTGGGGCATTATTTCGTTCATCTACGGATGAAACTGACCGCTCAGAGGTAGTTATTCTTCTGACACCCAAAATTATTCCAGATAGTACTGAGGCTCAGTTTGGTTTCCGCTATAATCCCGATGCGGCGACGGCCGAATTCCTGCGTCAGAAAGGATTTCCGGTTCAGGCTCAGCCGTAATACCCCTACACAAGGGGGTTGGGCGGATATATATCAACGGGAGACTAAAGTGTTGACCAGCCGTTCCAGAATGTTAACTCGATAATAGGGTTCACAAATCTGGGATAGCTGGTTTGCTTTTGGTCGATAATCTCTGAACAAGATAATGTTACCGTAAACACTTTCGGGGGGAAAAAGTTTATCTAACTCAGATGTTTGCAATTGGCTTAAATCAAATGTTATTTCTTGGCAATCCGGGGCAAAATCCAATAAAATTCCGGAGCTGTAACCAAGAATTTTTAATGATTTAAGAATATTTAATGTATTTTCAAAGAATTCTGGAGCCCAACCCTTTTGGTTTTGTCCTCGGTTGACGCCGCCGCCATACTCAAACATTACCACCGCAGGCAGTAAATGGGATTCTATATTTTCTAGCTGTTTAATTACAGCCCATTCCCAACCTTCAATATCTAGTTTTAGACAGGTGATTTTGTCAATTTTTTCTTGGTCAATTAAACTTTGGAGAGTTAGAGTTTTTACTTTTTTAGCTTGACTAGAAGCTCCAAACCATTGGGGAGAAAGGGAACTGAAATTACTATTGAAAATGCCAGCAAATTTGCCTATATATAGGGTTTGTTCTCCGTTCTGATCCGATAAACACACAGGAAGCAAAGTCAAATTAGGTCTTTCTGCTAATTTTTTTAAAGCCTTCACTGGTAACGGCTCGATCGCCAAACTCTTAAAATTCAACTCAGCAAAAATTTGGCAATAAAAGGCAAAAGTACCCACTCCCACATCAATGCAAACTCCCTGGCGCTGGGGATCAACTTCCGGTAAAAGCTGGGCTAGGAGAGCTTGGCAACAGGGTTCAACACGCATAGAAAGGTAAAAAAATATTAATCGGGACGTAAGAAAAGAGCATTGAGATAGCGCACATGGCCATCGGCGGCGACCACTTGATCCAGATTGCCAGCATAGCGCAGTCCGAGATTGTCCAATAGGGGAAAAATATCCCGGAATTGGCATTGTCCCTCATAGAGTCCATCTAAGGAAATTTCCAAAATACAAGCCTTCGCTTGCCCTAGTATTTTTTGTCCGCCCCGAATCACCCGGTCTTCGTAACCCTGTACGTCGATTTTTACCAGTAATTCGGGCAGTAGTTTTCCTGCAAATTGTTCCATTTCCCGGTCAAGGGTTGACTGGTGAACGATAATTTTTTCCTGTTCCCGCACCATGGGATACAAGCTTTCGCAAAGTTTCGTCGTTGGTAAGAGGGATGAAGAAGCGGTAAAAAGCACATGGCTGTTAATTTCCAACTCATCCACCCGATCGCCGAGGGCCAAATTGAAAGTACGAACACGGTTTTGTTGGCGATCGCCCCATTGTCGGAGTTGTTGATAGGGCAGAGGCAGAGGCTCAAAGGCAAAAATTTTTGCTTCGGGGAAATAGCGGCGCATTTTTTGGGCAAATTGTCCCTTATTAGCGCCAATATCAATAATGGTTTGAATATTTAATTGTCTAATTCCCAGAAGTCTGCCATCCCAACTAGGGGTGAGTAAGTTGCCAACAAAGTTAAAAAAATTGTCACTGCAACGGCGGATAAAAGCGTTATTCAACAGAGCCTGGGCCATGGGATTATTAAATCTTGATGTTTCCCGTGGGAAAAATTGAAAATTTAGTGGACAAAAATAATATAAATGGCTTGGACATTACTGCACAGTAAGCTCCATCAAAATTTGCAACGGCGCTTCCCCGAGTTGCAAGGAACTCGAATTTTAGTGGCTGTATCCGGAGGACAAGACTCCCTCTGTTTACTGCATCTACTCAATGATTTAAGCAAACAATGGCAGTGGCATTTGGCCGTAGCCCACTGTGACCACCGTTGGCCCACCGATGCAGGCATTGCCGACCACGTACACCGTATAACCCAAGGTTACAAACTACCCTATTTCCAACGGGATGCCCAAGATTTACCCCAAACGGAAGCGGCGGCCCGCCATTGGCGTTACCAGGCCCTCACGGCGATCGCCAAAGCAGAAAATTTTCCGGTAGTTATGACTGGCCATACCCAGAGCGATCGGGCAGAAACTTTGTTATTTAACCTCGTGCGGGGTAGTGGCAGTGACGGCTTACAAGCGATGAATTGGGTGAGGAATTTGGAAGAGTCCGGCTCAGACAAAAGCCCGATTAGGCTAATCCGTCCCCTCTTGGAAATTAGTCGTCAAGAAACAGGGGATTTTTGCCAGCAACAACAATTGCCTGTGTGGGAGGACGTGCTCAATGAAAAATTAGCCTATCGCCGTAACCGCATTCGAGGAGAATTGATTCCCTACTTAAAGAAACATTTCAATCCCCAGGTAGAAAAAAGTTTAGCTCAAACGGTGGAATTGTTAACAGCAGAAGTGGCCTATTTAGAGCAAGTTAGTGGAGAAATTTATCCAACCCTAAGTCAAATGGATCAAAAAAGTTTAAACCGTCGTTTACTCAGTCAAAAACCCCTGGCCTTACAACGGCGTATCATCCGCCAATTTCTACAATGCTGTCAAAGCCAATCTCCCAATTTTGAGGAAATTGAACAAATAGTAAGGTTGATTAATGCCCCTAATCGTTCCCAAACTTCTTCCCTACCAGGTCAAGGAATAGTTAGGGTGGAAGGGGACTTTCTGCGATACGTTTACCAGGGTGAATAGCAATCATTTCTCCCTAGCTAAACTATGGATAAATGGGTTGAAATTTAGGCTAAAAACCCATCGCTTTAGCAACAATTTCCAAATCTGGTTTTAAACCCGCTTTCACTTGATTGCCGCTATTTTGCACAGCACAATCTGGATCTTTCAAGCCGTTGCCGGTCAGCACACAAACCACAGTGGCTCCGGCGGGAACTTGATCTTTTTGCTTCAATAAACCAGCTACGGAAGCGGCACTGGCCGGCTCACAGAAAACCCCTTCTTCGGCGGCTAGAATGCGATAGGCTTCCAAAATTTCGGCATCGGTTACGGGATGAAATTCCCCATTACTTTCTCTAGAGGCGGCCCAGGCCTTATCCCAGTTGGCAGGATTACCAATGCGAATGGCAGTGGCTAGGGTTTCGGGGTGGCTAATGGGTTGTCCTTGGATGAAAGGAGCGGAACCAGCGGCTTGGAAACCCATCATCCTCGGTAGACGATCGCCTTTGCCCAATTCTTTATACTGACAAAAACCCATCCAGTAAGCGGTGATATTGCCCGCATTGCCCACGGGGATACAGAGCCAATCGGGGGCCTGGCCGAGGACATCAACAATTTCAAACGCGGCGGTCTTTTGTCCTTCCAAACGGTAGGGATTAACGGAATTTACCAAGGTGACGGGGTAATGTTCCGATAACTGCCGCACCGTGGTTAGAGCATCGTCAAAGTTACCATCAATGGCAATCACTTCCGCCCCGTAAATTAAAGCTTGGCCTAATTTTCCCAAAGCGACATAACCATCGGGAATGATCACAAAAGCCCGCAAACCGGCCCGCCGAGCGTAGGCCGCCGCCGCCGCTGAAGTATTACCTGTGCTGGCACAAATTACCGCTTTGGCCCCTGCTTCCTTGGCTTTGGAAATGGCCATGGTCATGCCCCGGTCCTTGAAACTACCGGTGGGGTTTAGGCCGTCATATTTAACAAAAACCCTTACGTCCTTGCCAATCCGTTTGGCGATCGCCGGAGCGGGAATGAGGGGAGTATTGCCCTCCAGTAGGGTCACCACCGGAGTTTGATCGGACACTGGCAAATAAGGCCGATAGGTTTCAATCAATCCACGCCAACGACAGGCCGAACTCTGGGGACAGACGGGGGTAGCACTGGGCAACACTGTCGAATTTGGGGCGGATGGGGTCATGGTGAAAGAATGACAAGAAATCATGGGGGGCAATGGCCCGAGGTTCCATTCTACAAAAGAGCGGGCACCGAAATGTGAATCGCTTCAGAATTGGATTATTGCCCAAACGATTAATAAGCATAGGTTAAACATATAGTTCAGGCCTTGGTCTGTCCTGGTTGGAGTCCTATAATCAGAAAAATTGGCAGAATGCCCCCAGGCGATCGCCCACAAGTCCGGTAAGCTTGACCCAGGTGTAATCCCTTGTGGTGCAAAACCGCTGGACCCCCCCTGACCACCATTAGCCGTGAGGAGACCATTGGCCCTGTGTTTGTTTTAACCGGTTACGAATATTTTCTTGGCTTTCTCTTTACATGCTCCCTGGTGCCAGTGTTGGCCCTGACTGCATCCAAACTCCTCCGTCCTAGGGATGGTGGCCCAGAACGGCAAACTACCTACGAATCCGGTATGGAGCCCATTGGCGGAGCTTGGATTCAGTTCAACATCCGCTACTACATGTTCGCGCTGGTGTTTGTGGTCTTTGATGTGGAGACGGTGTTTCTTTATCCCTGGGCCGTTGCCTTTAATCAATTGGGCCTGTTAGCCTTTGTAGAAGCATTGATCTTCATTGCCATTTTGGTGGTTGCCCTGGTCTACGCTTGGCGCAAAGGGGCTCTGGAGTGGTCCTAGAAGTTTAGTAATGGCCACCAATCCATTGTCTTTGCCTTACCTGCCCCCCCTATTGTCTTCTCCTATTTCCCATGAGTCCCAACCCTGCTAACCCCACTGACCTGGAACAGGTCGCCACAGCCAAAATTCTTAATCCCGCTAGCCGTAGCCAGGTCACCCAAGATCTTTCAGAAAATGTCATTTTGACCACGGTGGATGACCTCTACAATTGGGCCAAACTTTCTAGCCTCTGGCCGTTGTTGTATGGCACTGCCTGTTGCTTCATCGAATTTGCCGCTCTCATCGGTTCGCGCTTCGATTTTGACCGTTTTGGTTTGGTTCCCCGCTCTAGCCCCCGGCAAGCAGATTTAATTATCACCGCCGGAACCATCACGATGAAAATGGCCCCTGCTTTGGTGCGTCTCTATGAAGAAATGCCAGAACCTAAATATGTCATTGCCATGGGGGCCTGCACCATCACCGGTGGTATGTTTAGCAGTGATTCCACCACAGCAGTACGGGGGGTAGATAAATTGATTCCGGTGGATGTGTATATTCCCGGTTGCCCTCCCCGCCCCGAAGCCATTTTTGATGCCATTATTAAACTGCGCAAAAAGGTGGCCAATGAATCTATCCAAGAACGGGCCCTTACCCAGCAAACCCATCGCTACTACAGTACTTCCCACCAAATGAAAGTGGTGGCGCCGATTTTGGACGGCAAGTATTTACAACAGGGTACCCGTTCCGCTCCCCCCCGGGAGTTGCAGGAGGCCATGGGAATGCCCGTACCTCCCGCTTTGACCACCTCTCAACAAAAGGAGCAATTAAACCGTGGCTGAGGAAGTGAACTCCCCCAATAAAGCTGTTAATCCCCAAGAGGAGACGGCGATCGCCCCTGTGGGCCCTGTATCCACCTGGCTGACCACCAATGGCTTTGAGCACCAGAGCTTAACGGCGGATCACCTGGGGGTGGAAATGGTGCAAGTGGAAGCGGATTTGCTTCTGCCCCTCTGTACGGCTTTATATGCCTATGGGTTCAACTATTTACAATGCCAGGGAGCCTACGATGAAGGGCCTGGTAAATCCTTAGTGAGTTTTTACCATCTGGTGAAGTTGACCGAGGATACCCGTAACCCGGAAGAGGTCAGACTAAAAGTATTTTTGCCCAGGGAAAATCCGGTGGTGCCCTCTGTGTACTGGATTTGGAAAGCGGCAGACTGGCAAGAGCGGGAATGCTACGACATGTTTGGCATTGTCTATGAAGGTCATCCCAATTTGAAGCGGATTTTGATGCCGGAGGATTGGGTAGGCTGGCCCCTGCGTAAGGATTATATTTCCCCCGATTTTTACGAACTCCAGGATGCCTATTAGTCCCGGTCGCCCACGGCAAAATTAAACATCAAAATTAGTTTTAACTCCCCCTTCCCCCACTGTTGCCAATGGACTGAAAACTTTGGGGGAATATTTTTGTGTTGACTGATTTTCAATCGGTTAACACAACAGAAAAAAAGGCTTTGATGGTGGCAAGAACGCTAAGGGAGGCAAGCCTTATGTCGTAGTTGCTTTTCGGGAGCTTGTCTTGGGATTATTGGCAATGGAGGCCAATACTTCAGAGCGACTTATGGAAATTAGCTGCTAATTTATAGCTAATTTAATTAATTATGAGGCGTCTTGCCTGGGTTTTGTGGTAACATATTGGAAGAATAACACAAGAATCCATAAACAACTAAATCAGTCATGGCTTACGATCTTGATTTACGTCTTAAGGTTATAGATTTCATCGAGAGTGGTGGTGGAATCACAAAGGCTTCGAAAACATTTAGGGTGGGCAGAGCAACAATTTATCGCTGGTTGGGCAGAGAAGAGCTTGGGGCAACGAAAGTTGAGACCCGCCAGCGTAAGATAAACAGAAAAGAATTGGAAGAGGATGTGAAAAATAATCCTGATATGCTTTTAAAAGAAAGAGCTAAAAAATTTGGTGTAACTCCTGCTTCACTCTGTTATCAATTCAAAAAAATGAAAGTTACTAAGAAGAAAAACAGTTACTTTATCAAGAGAGAGGTGCCCAAAAGCGAGCAGAATATCAGAAAATCTTGAGCCAATTAGTTTTAATGTACGATACTGAAAGTCGAGTATTTATAGACGAAGCTGGTTTTGAGGAATTTGTATCCTCACTTTATGGATGGTCTAAAAAGGGAGAAAGAGTATATGGAGAAAAGCAGGAGAAAAGAGGGAAAAAAGAAAATCTTGTAGCAGGAAGAAGAAAAACGCAAAAAGACTTAATAGTGCCGATGTTATTCAGCGGAAGCTTAAATGCAACGGGTTTTGAAGGATGGCTTGAATTCTTTTTAATACCAGCATTAACAATTACATCAATCTTGATTATGGATAACGCCCCATTCATCGAAAAAATAAAATTAGAGAAATAGTGGAATCCGCAGGACACATGGTGTTATTTTTGCCAAATTATTCCCCAGATTTGAATGATATAGAACATGACTTTAGTGCATTAAAAAGAGCGAGAATGCAGGCACCTCCTGGTACTAGCATAGATAAAGTCATTCAAGATTACTGCATATCTTAATGTCTCATAATTATCTTGATCAGTTACACATCTCCTACCCTTGTTATTTTTTCAAAGATAAATTTTTTATTGGTAACAGATGGGATTTGCCATTGACTGAGGGTTAGGCATCATCAAAAACCACAACAAATAGATCCCCGTTCCGTTTGGCTTCATACACGGCAGTGTCGGCATAATCGATTAAACGATCATAGTTAAACTGCTCGCAATTGCTAATCACAACACCAATACTGGTGCTGATAAGCAGTTGAATTCCCTGCACAGTCAACGGGCGGGAGAATAATTGATGAATGCGATCCGCACATCTTTTCGCATCATCCCCTGATTGAGTTGATTGCAACACAACTAAAAATTCATCTCCACTCAGTCGAGCAACCTGGTCACCTTCCCGCACGAATTCCAATAGGATTTCTGCTACCCGTTGTAGCACTTTGTTACCAAACAAATAGCCAAACTGATCATTAATGTTCTTAAATTTATTCAAATCCAACATCAACATTGCAAATACTCGATCGCCATAGTTATTTTCAGCATGGAGATTCCGGTGTAACTTTTCTAAGAAAAGAGCTAGGGAACGGCGGTTAGGTAAATAGGCCAGGGGATCATGGTGAGATTGATAATAAAAATGGTCGTTAATGGGGGCAAGGGACGTTATGTCGTTCAATAACCAATAGAAACCATTAATTTCACCATCGTCATCTCTTTTTTGAGTTGCTTGAATATCCACATTGATACAAGTACTGCTCAAACATTGGAGTTGCATTGACCAACAATAGGGCATCTGCCATTCACTCTGATCTTTAACCATATTTTCCAGATGGCTTTGGAGTGATGAAATTTGTTGTTGAGGCGTATAGTAAACAAAAGGTCTGCCCATTAGGGATTTTCTATCGGTGTTAAGCAAGCGACAGGCTTTTTGATTCGCATCTTGAATCTTTCCATCGCAATCAACAATCAAGTAATTTCCAGGTAACAATTCTAATAGTTTATGGTAGGAATTTTCGAGGAATGACTTCTGACGATAGGTTTTCTGATAAATTTTCCACAATTGTTGCTCGTCCTGTTTCAGATCCGTTGGTGAACCAACCACAGTTAAGTTGGAAGGGCAACCCTGTTTAATATTAGCAAAAATACCAATGGCCTGTTCCGCTCTCAAATCCTCAATATAACCAGGGCAAGCACTCGCGGCTTCTTCTCGCTCGGTAAAAGGGCCAAAGTAATAGGTTACACAGGGAATAATTGTGCGTACTCTCACCCACCAATCTCCATCCTGGGACGGGGAATTTGTTGGGGTATTCTGGTCGATAATTTCCCCTGAATACTCTTGATGAATACGACAGCTTAATCCATCAATCATGTCTGGCATTGCGCGCAGAATTCTTTCCTCAATAACTAATTTTTCCTCAGTTAAGCCAGTGGAGTAATGGATAGCGGTAAATTCCAGGCCTTCATCCGTCCTAACTTTATGACGATTAGGAATTGCACTCAAAATCTTAGCCTTGAGTTGTTGGCGAAAACAGGGCAATGACAGGGCCATGACATAGGGGTGGTCAGGGGGAAAGTCCATCAAAAACGGATCAATTTCCTCTTCCACTACCGCTAGAGTTTCGTTTACAAGGTAGGAGGACATTGTATTGCACCAAATTATTCAACCGGCAACAGTTATCTGGTCAAATGGTGAAACACCCCAAGAAAATCAGTAATTATATTCGAGTTTAATGCTCCGAGATGCTTTAAGGCTCACCGTCGTCGCAAGACTTCTGGGCAGTTTTTGAAAACACTTAGTCCAGAATCTAATCCAGATCTGATCCAGAACCCCTCATTCAGTAAATATGTGTTTATAGGCAAAAAGGCGAAAGTTTTTTGCCTATCACTCCCCACCTCTGATCTTATATCTAACCTAGGAAAAATATTGCTTTCTGTCCGTACGATTATGTTCTTATCTTTAGTCTAGCCACGACGGAAACCAAGTAACCGAATGTATTCATTTTGCACTAATTGGTAACATTCACAACTAGTTTGTTTAAGGGCATCGTAGTCCAACAAAGTTATTTTTCCCCGACGATAGGTGATCATGCCGGACTGTTGGAGAGAGTTCGCTGCAATGGTTACTCCCGATCGCCGGACTCCGAGCATATTAGCGACAAATTCTTGGGTAAGGGGTATTTCGTCTACTTGAAGACAGTCATGGACAGACATTAACCAACGGGCTAGACGTTCTTCAATTTTATGCTGACGATTACAGGCGGCACTCTGGGAAACCTGGGTAAGTCTTGCTTGGGTATAGAGCAACAAAATTCTCCGCAGTTCAGGGGACTGGTCAAACTCCTGTAATAGTGTATGGGCATTTAGTTTCCATGCCTCCCCCGGTACTTGAACAATGACCTGACTTGTGGTTTGTCTTCCCCCCAGGATAATAGGCAATCCCACCATACCTTCATTGCCAATTAAACCAATTTCTGTGGTGGAGCCATCTTCCATAATTGAGACAACGGAAATCATCGCTGTATTGGGAAAATAAGCAAATTCCATTACCTGATTGGGCTCGTACAGTATTGTGCCGGTTTTGTAGACAACTTTTGTGAGATGGGGAGCTAAACGTTTATAAGCTTCGACAGAGAGGAGTCCTAATAACTGATTTGATTTTATAGGGGGATTATTGGTCATCGGCAAGGTAATTAATTAAAAATTTCGTTTTAATCTATTTAATTCACTAACAATCATAAAAGTTTCAGATCAAAACTCCTTAAATTTATTTAAATCAAAATTTTTATAGCTTCTTCTCTCCCAAAATCTGGAAAAATTGACTCCGCAAGATAAACAACTCTCTGCACGGGGTAAGGGTTATGCACAAATTGGACGATGGACAGCCTAAATATGGGAGTTTATCTTTAGAACTACATTGTTATCTGTACGAAATAGGGCTTTAGGGGGATTTATTCATGGAAAAGTTCCCGGTCATAGTCAAAGTTAAATCAATGTAGTCTCGAGCTCGTTTTTTTTTGCACCGTAATTCATAAATACCTTAGTCGGACTAGCTGAAAGCCCTTGATTGTCTATGGCTCTGGCTTCGCTCTGAACTGGTCAAACTTTCTCCAACAATTACAGAATCTTCGTATTGTATTTTTGCGGCATCTTTGTATTGCATCAGTGATCCAAGGACTAATGTCATTTTTCCCCAGTCAAGACTCGAAAATAGTAAACAGTGCAAATTTGTCATCATTATCTTTGCGTTTTTTCGTTCATCCGTCGGATTTTGTTCGGTTTTACGCCTAAGGGCGAAAGGGAAATCGGCTTACCATCAGGGAGAGAGGCCATAGCAAGACTCAATCAGTCTGTCAAATTCTGTTAAATTGCAGTGGCGAAGGGTTTGTTATTTCTCAGTCCCCTTCAGAGCATCATCGCCCACCGTTAATGTTGTTAACTTTTCCATTCTAAAATTTGGTTCCTGTGAATGAAGTTTGCCTAAAGTTGAGTGATTTGTTTGTGTCTTCCGGTTGGGGAGGATATGACCGAGGGCGGGCTCCCCAGTGGGCCCATCCCAGAGCACAGCAACAGTGGTTTGGGGCGATCGCCGCTTTGGAACCATTTTTAAGACAAACTTTGCCCAATGTAGGGGGAGAATTACCGGGAATTTGTTTGACAGGCCCTGCCCCAGTACTCAAAGATGCGGTGCTGGTGCGAAATTTTTACCAAGGCATTGCCACCCCCTGGGAAGAATTTTCCCCTTGGCCGTGTTTAGCTGGCGAGGAGTCCGAATGGAGTGCTGTCCCCCCCATGCGGGAAATTCCCCTGTTTCCCCAGGATCCCTTGGCCGAAGAGCAATTTTGCTGGCTGATGACCCCCCAATTTGGTCTGCTATTGCTGTTGGGCAAAAATGAGCAGGGTTTGGCCCAGTTCTACTGGAGTTTTGACCCAGAAATTTTGCAGCAAGCTTGGTTTAGCCTCCAGGCCCGTCTCAAGTACGGCCTAAGTCCTGATCTGTCCCTCTTGCAAAAAACCATAGCGGCTTTTAATTTTCCCCAGCCTGATTTCCGTTTGGTGACTTACTTTGGGCAATTGATGTTGGACTATCAGCCCAATCCCTATAATCTTCCCCCATCCCAGGAACAGGAATCGGCGGAACCATCCCCGGATGTGGAACTGCTCCAAGCCTTAACCCATGAGGTGCGGACTCCCCTGACTAGCATTCGCACCCTGACCAAGTTGTTATTGCGTCGCAAAGACCTTTCCCCGGAAGTGCTCAAACGGATTGAATCCATTGACCGGGAGTGTAGCGATCAAATCAGCCGCATGGACCTGATTTTCCGGGCTACGGAATTGGAATCAACCCCTCTGCCGGAATTGGTGGTGCCCCTGACGGTGACATCATTAGAAGCGGTGTTCCAAGCTGGCATTCCCCGTTGGCAAAAACAGGCCCAGCGCTATAACGTCAATTTACAAGCCCAGATTCCCCATTCTTTGCCCCAGGTGTGGAGTAACCCCAGTTTGTTAGACCAGGTGCTGGGGGGCATGATTGAAAAATTTGTGCGGAATTTCAACGGCGGCGGAGAAATCAATTTACAAATCACCACTGCCGGTGACCAGTTAAAAGTGCAGTTCCATACCCAGTCAGTGCACCAAGCCAATCCCGTCAGGGCCCTGGGAGAATTGCTGATGTTCCAGCCCCAAACCGGTTGCCTGAGTTTAAATTGGGATGTGACCAAAAATCTCTTCCAACTCCTGGGAGGTAAGTTAATCGTCAGACGGCGATCGCCATCGGAGGAGATACTAACCATTTACCTTAAATGCGAACAAAGAACTGTGCCTGTGGCCAACTACGATAGGCAGTTCACCATGGTCTAGGGGCTCAACCGAGAGTTTCAATGGCCTAAAATTTGCCGCAGTAAGCCTGGGGTAATAAAGGTCAAAAGGCCAATGGCGATCGCCCCGGCTCCAATGGCTATCAATGCCGGTACAAGGCGGGATTGCCAAAATCTTTCCCTGGCCGCCGCCGTTAGCTTGCCAGTTTCCCAATAAACCCAATCATCCCCTAGATAACTAGCCAGACTACGATTCCCCGATAGCAGCAACACAATGCCATTGCCCGTTTCTGGATTAACTCGCAAAGTGTGGTTCAGAGCTGGCATATTACCCCCGTCATGACCGATCACAGCTCCCCCACTGGTGGTGGTTTGGTACAGCATCATACCTAAACCCCAGGTGCCATCGGTGCCCGGTTGGGCCGTTGCCATCCTTTGCAAAGTGTCAGCTTTCAAAACCGAGTTAGGTTGGAGATGGGCCTGGGCGAATTTAACCATGTCAGCCAAAGTGGCGTAGAGGGAAGCGGCCCCGGTGGCAGTGAAATGGCGGGGAGGGCTGGGCTGTAAATCTTCGGTAAAACTAGTGGTCAAATTATTAGCTCTTCCCTGGTCAACAATGGTTGGCCAATCAAAATTCGCCCCGGTCATACCCAACGGGTGCAGAATTTGCTCCTGCATAAATTCAGCAAAGGATTGTCCCGTCACCTCCTCCACTAACAGTTGCAAAACGGTATAACCGCCCCCGGAGTAGCTAAACTCTTTTCCCGGTGGATAAACTGCCTCCACCCCCCTTGGTTCCCCAAAGGCCACATCTTTCGTTAGGGTCAAAGACTGTTCCAGGGTTTGCAACGGTTGCCCCGGCAAAAATCCCCCATAGCCTAAATGATCGTTCTGTCCCCCGGTATGGCTCAACAGTTGGGCAATGGTTACCTCTCCTCGGTAAGGACTATCAGCAGGAAATTGCCAACGGCGAAGATGGGATAAAACTGGATCATCTAAATTAATCTGTCCCATTTCCACCAATTTCATTACCCCCCAGGCCGTAACCAGTTTACTCACAGAAGCCATTTGGTAGAGGGTATTTTCTGGGTCAACGGGGGAACCGGAATCAACATTCTCCACTCCCACCGTGTGCACGGTCTCCACTTTGCCGTTCTGGATCAGAGTTAGGGCCGCACTGCCCAATTCCTTGCCTTCCCCTTCATCAAGGCGATCGATTAAATATTGGTTAAGGGAAGCCCGATCGCCAGGGCGTAGGGGAGGATGGGAAAACCAAATACTTTCCCCCCATAACACTGCCCCCACCAGTAAACTCCAAATGAGCAGGGCAGTAGTGCCAGTTAAAACCTTTTGCAAGCCTTTGTTTCGCCCAGGTTAGCTTTGTGGTCAGTTTTGAATTTTAGCGGAAAATTCCTGGGGTTTTGCTAAGATCCAGTCAGAGTATCCTTTGTCTAGCCCCCATACATTGCCCAAATCAACCATGACTACCCATTTCATCACTGCTGAAATTGACCTCCAGGAAAATCCCCTAGAACTACAACGGGAAATCGAAGAGGAGTTGGCCAAACGGGGTGATCCCCTGCGATGGGCGGTGACAGCGGTGGATAAAGAGCAACAAAAAGCCCAGGTGGAAGCGGTGGTGACGGTGACGGCGGTGCAGGAAGTCTAGAAGAAAAGGTTAAGAACCTGTTTTAAAAGCCCCCCTGGCCCCCCAAATTTGGTAAGAAATTGAGTGAAAGTTCCCCAGTATTGCCGGAGTTTTAGTGGGTCGAGTTAGGGGGCGGGATAAAACTTTCCAAACACGTTCTAAGTTTTACTAGTTCCAGTCTTTTACGGCCACTTTGAGTTATAACGTCACTTTAATTATTCCCACGGGGGTGGGGGCGGCCCTTGGTGGTTACGCTGGGGATGCTCTACCGATCGCCAGGGCCATGGCCCAAGTTTGTGATCGCCTGATTACCCATCCCAATGTGTTAAACGGGGCCCAGCTTTATTACCCCATACCCAACGCCCTTTATGTGGAAGGTTATGCCCTAGACCGCTTTGCCCAGGGGGATTGGGGTTTAACTCCTGTGGGTAACAACGCCATTGGGTTGATTTTGGACCAGGGCATTGAGGAAGATTTACGCTGGCGACATTTACAGGTGGCGGACGGGGCCAGGGCTACCCTGGGTTTAACCCTGACGGATTACGTTGTCACCGATGAACCCCTGGGGGTGGAATTACGCCTCTCGGATTCTGGTACCAGTTGGGGCACCATTGCTAACCCAGAAAGTTTATTGCGGGCGGCGGATAAGTTATTGACCCAGACCAAAGCCCAGGCGATCGCCGTCATTGCTCGCTTTCCCGATGACGTGGGCACTCAAGTGCTAGCTGATTATCGCCATGGCCATGGCGTAGATCCCTTGGCCGGAGCTGAAGCGGTCATTTCCCATTTAATTGTGCGGCAATTTCAAGTGCCCTGTGCCCATGCGCCAGCGTTGAGTCTTTTACCCTTAGACCCAGGCATTTCCCCCCGGTCAGCGGCGGAGGAATTGGGCTACACTTTTTTACCCTGCGTATTGATGGGACTGAGTCGGGCCCCCCATTACCAAAGATTTCCCAATGCCCAGGGCCAAACCCTCTGGAGTCGGGATGTGAATGCTGTGGTTGTCCCCGCCAGCGCCTGCGGTGGTTCCGCCCTGATGAGTTTTAGCCAAACTTCTGCCCGCATCATTGCAGTGGAAAATAACTCTACCCAGCTAGAAGTCTATGGCGAAGACCTAGGCATTTCTGTGGTTAGGGTAAACTCTTATTTAGAGGCGATCGGAGTGCTTTGTGCAGACCGTGCAGGCATTAACCTTGATTGTTTCCAACCGGATTTTCCCCTTCTTCACCGCCTACCCTGAATATCTGTGTCTTCATCCAATAGTCCTTCCGAAATGGAGCCCTTGAATCGTACCCAAATTTTGGGGGTGATGGGATTCACAGCGGTATTACTGCTGATCGTCGCTAAGCTCTGGCAATGGTGGGGGGATGTCACCCTGTTGAAAATTAGTTTCAACATCCCAGACGCTTTATTAGGGTTGGGTTTAGCAACGGCAGTTATTCTGGCCAGTGGGTTAATTTACCGACTTTGGCCCGCCTATCGAGCCAGTGCCGATGCCTACCTAGCCTTTGTGATTAAACCCTTAGTGTGGGCTGACTTACTCTGGTTGGGGCTATTACCTGGATTAAGTGAAGAATTACTATTCCGGGGAGTGATGCTGTCGGCTCTGGGGGCCGGGGCCCTGGCAGTGGTGGTTTCCAGTTTGGTTTTTGGCATATTGCATCTCAGCAGTGCTGAGCAATGGCCCTACGTGGTGTGGGCCACGGTGGTGGGGCTGGTGTTGGGCTATGGGGCGATCGCCAGCGGCAATTTACTGGTGCCCATTGTGGCTCACATTCTCACCAACTGGGTTTCCAGTGCCCTATGGAAATTCAACCACCGTCAAGGGTAAAAGGGTAATTAGTGAAACTAAATTAGGTTGAGTTTGGTTCCCCTTAGTGCGTCATCTGGAAGAATTCCAACTCGATTAACGTCTCTGTTCGGAGGCTAGCCCCATTGCCCGATCGCCGGGAGGTGGAGTTATAATATCAGGGAAGTAACTACCGCGTTGGTGACTGCCAACAACGTTTTTTGATCTATGCTTGAAAAATAAGGGTGTCTCTGTGCATTCTGCGTGGTAGTAGACCGGGCTCGTACCCGGAAACGAAAACGAGAATTGATGACTCCCCCCTGGTTACACCAGGTCATAAACTGAGGTAAAACGGCGTGGTGGTGCTTCTCCTCTGCTTCTCAGGTTTATCCCTCCCCCCAGAACGGGTTTGAGCTAATTGCTCCCGATTTTTTCCCTCATTCCCCATAGTTAACCCAACGCCCTAAGCCAGGGATTCCGGCAGTACTTCTACCTGTTCCTCAGTATCGATTTCTTCGTTCTCAGTTTTTCCAGCTCGCATATCATCAATCACTTTCTTGATCACACTGGCGATCGGTACGGCTAGCAACACGCCCAGTAAGCCGGCTATTTCTGCCCCAATAAAAATTGAAATTAAAATCCAGACCGGATTTAAACCAATTTTGTCCCCCATTAATTTAGGCGCAACACCATTGTCGGTAATTTGGTCAATGACAATGGCGCTGACAAAAAATTTCACCGCTACAACCCAGCCTTTTAATAACAAAACTAAGGTTCCAATCAGAGTAACTACCGCTCCAGCAAAAGGAATTAAACTAGCTAACCCCAAACTGAAGGCAAAAAGAATGCTGTAGGGAATGCCCAACGCCATAAAAACCACTAACCGAGCCACACTGGAACCAGCGGCAAGAATTAAACGGCTAATGAAATAATCTCGAAAAATTTCACCAGCATATTGGGGGATTTTTCTTTGCCAGGGTGAGGGTAACCAACTGAGAATGCCTTGCCAAAAAGTATCTCCTCCCACCAGCAAGAAAATAGTCAAAACCAGAATGACCAGGGTATCTACCACCCCACCAATGGTTTCCGTTAATACTTTTAAACTGATTTGCCCGATGCGGTCTAATTCCTTGCTTAAAGTTAGGTAAGCTTTCTGAAATAAATCATCGACATTGACCCCCGCATTATCCAAAGTTAAAAACAAAGTAGAGTTTTTCAGGTTGGCTAAATGCTCTTGACTGCCGCTGAGCCAACGGGGAATATCTTGGGAAAGATTGCCCAATTGATTACCCATTAAGGGAATAACGGTGATGCCTCCCAAGGCAATGAGGGCAAAGCTGATGGTGATGACAGCAAAAATTGCCAGCCTTTTACCAATCCCTTTACTGACCAAAAAATTGATGGTTAATTTGAGCAGGAAAGTCATTAGAGTGGCAATGATGATGTAGTCAAAGAGTTCCCGAAAGCGATTAATAATCAAACTCAGCAAAATCCCATTCAGAAAAAAGATGGGGAAAATCAACATTAGCTTCAGCCAACTCGGTAAAGATTTAATTAACTGAGTCATTATTAATAGCCACAAAAGTAGAATAAATGATTAAGTTTATAGTCAGGCCAAAAAAATATTTATGGAGCTTATTTAAAAGTATTCAAAGGCCTTGGCTATGGCACAAAAACACCTTTAGATTAATTAGAAAGAAGATCAGATTTCCATGGCCTGATAGGTATAAAACTGTTTCATTACCCCAATGGTTTGAAACTCATAGGTAGGAAAAGGATCCGGCAGAGCTAGGGTGGTTTGGTAAATACTAAACAACAAAAAATTTTGCTGATTGGTAGTTTGGGCGATGATTTGTTTAATTTGTGGTTGTCCTGCATCCACCAAGGTTTTGCAATAACTCTGCACGAAGCCGCCAAAATCCGCAGGCGCTTTGGGACAAATCTCGTTTTTTAGATAGGTGCTGAGGGTTTCCACTGCGTAGTCTTCATAGTCAGGCTTGCCCGGATTGCCGATCGCCATCAGAGCACCACTGGCCAATACCATCACCCCTCCGATCGCCCCAAACACCGATAACATTCTCATCAGGGATGTACACTCCCATCGGGCATAATTGTTTTTGCCAAGTTTATGCCGCTAATGTGACTATTTTGAAAATTGACATTACGTAGGTCTGCCCCCCGTAAACAGGCATCGATTAAATTGGCGCCCCGGAGTATGGCCCCGGCCAATAAAGCTTTTTCCATCAAAGCATACTCAAAATTAGCATTCTGGAAATTAGCTCCCTGGAAAATAGTGCCCCGCAGGGCGCAACCGGCACAGTTAATCTGCTCCTTGTTGGGGAGAGCTTTAAGATGAATTTCCGATAGATTAATCAAACTGAGGTTAACTTCCTTCATCAATGCCCTGCCTAAATTCGCCCCTTTCAAATTAGCTTGACTGAGGTCTGCTCCCTGCAGAAAAGCCTCCTCCACTGTGCCATGACGTAATTGGGCTTGACTTAGATTCACCTTATACAAATTGGCATGGTCAAAGTTGGCTTTGCGAAAATCGGCCCCACTCAAATCTGCCCGACTGAAATTAGCCTCCGCCAGATCAACTCGTGTGAGATCGGCCCCACTCAAATCCGCTCGACTGAAATTAACTGCTTCTAGGATTGCTCCCTGGCAATCGGTTTCCGCCAAGTTAGCCCCTTCTAAATTTGTCCGTATTAACCGGGCTTGCTTGAGCTTGGCATAGGCCAAATTGGCTCCACTGAGGTCACAATCGGTTAAGTCCGCCCAACTGAGATCTGAATAGCTTAAATCTATGCCAGTCAGGTCTGACCCGACAAATTTCACTCCCATCAAACGGGCATGGCTTAGGTTAGTACGCCGTAGCTGGGCTTCAGATAAATTACTGCCGCTGAAGTTGCCATATGCGAGCAGGGCCCGGTTGAGGATAATGCCCACTAGATCGGACTGGATTAAATCGGCATGATGTAGTTCAATGCGGCTGAAATCCCTAGTGCCCTGGCCATATTGCCAAAGAAGTTGCTCAGTTTCCATTATGTCCTGACGGTGGTGGGAGGGGAGAGCAAAGCGGTGTGTTCTGACGACCAGACATAAACCAACTCTGTGGGCATTGTGCCCAAAAAAGCTGACTTACCAACACACCCAACGGAAAAAAGCAATAGGTTCTAGGCGGCGGAAGTTTGCCAATGGAGATAGGGCAATTTTTCAGCGGTGGCGGCAATTTTCCCCTGATTTTGCACCAGTTGACCACAGGTGTCCCATTGGCCATCCAGCAACATTTGCTGGGCCCCGTCGGAGAGAATTACGGGAAAACTCCGATCGCCGTAGGTAACGGCAGCGGTGGTTAGGTCTAAATTCACTGCCAAATTAGGATCGGCGGTAATGGCTTGTTGTAAATCGGCAATCTGACCATGGGGGGCAGTGACACAGGGCACACCGTTGGCCAAGCAGTTACCCAAAAAGATTTCAGCAAAACTTTCCCCAATGATGGCCTTGATACCCCATTTAATAATGGCTTGGGGAGCGTGTTCCCGGCTGGAGCCACAACCAAAGTTGCGGTTGACCACCAACACTGTGGCGTCTTGGTATTGGGACAGATCAAAAGGATGGTTGCCCCCCTGTTGCTGGCGATCGTCGGCAAAAACATGTTCCCCCAGACCGTCAAAGGTGACACAACGCAAAAAGCGAGCGGGAATGATGCGGTCAGTGTCGATGTCATCCCCCACTAGGGGCAAGGCCTTACCCTGGATTTGTTTAACTTGGCTCATGATCTTCGGTAACGGTGTGGCAGTTAACCGCTATCTTAGCAGGGGCATTGCGACGTTTTAAGACCGCATTAATAAAGCCGCTAAAAAGGGGATGGGCTTGGTTGGGACGGGAATGGAATTCCGGGTGAAATTGACAGGCAATGAAAAAGGGATGGTGGGGATATTCAACGATTTCCACTAGGCGGCCGTCGGGGGAGGTGCCACTGACCACAAAACCAGTATCGGTGAATTGAGTGCGATAGGAGTTATTAAATTCATAGCGGTGACGGTGGCGTTCGTACACCACTTCCTTTTGATAGAGGGAAAAGGCGAGGGTGTCCGGAGCAATGCGACAGGGATAAAGTCCTAAACGCATGGTGCCCCCCAGATCCACCACATCCTGTTGTTCTGGCAAAAGGTTAATGACTGGGTTGGGGGTTTCCGTTTCAAATTCCGCACTGTTGGCTTCCGGTAATTTGGCCACATTTCTAGCCCATTCGATGACGGAGCACTGCATACCCAAACATAGGCCCAAAAAGGGCAGTTGATTTTCCCTGGCATATTCGATCGCCTGGACTTTGCCGTCCACCCCCCGAATGCCAAAACCACCGGGCACTAACACGCCGTCCACATCTTTCAGAAAGGTGGCTGCCCCCTGGGCTTCAATCTCCTCAGCACTGATCCAACGCAGGTGGAGTTTGCTGTCACTGGCGATCGCCGCATGGCCCAGAGCTTCCACCACGGAAAGATAGGCATCGCTGAGTTGGACGTATTTACCCACCAGGGCCACAGTGATTTCATGGTGGGGGGATTGCATTTTTTCCACCAGGGATTGCCACTGGGACAAATCTGGCGATCGATTTTCCATTCTCAGTAGTTCTAGGGTCTGGTGGGCCAACCCTTCCTTTTCCAAAATTAAGGGCACTTCATAAATACTGCTGGCATCCTGACACGTAATCACCGATTCCACCGGCACGTCGCAGAATTCCGATAACTTTTCCTTCATACCTGGATGCAACGGGCGATCGCAACGACAGACCAAAATATCCGGCTGAATACCGATGGAACGTAACTCCTTAACCGAGTGTTGGGTGGGCTTGGTTTTCATTTCCTTAGCGGCGGGAATCCAGGGAATGAGGGTAACGTGCATATAGATAACGTTATGGCGACCCACCTCTTTGCGGAATTGGCGAATCGCTTCCAAAAATGGTAGGGATTCGATATCTCCCACGGTGCCGCCAATTTCTGTGATCACCACATCGGGGTTCGTGTTCTGGGCCACCCGGAGAATTCTTTCCTTAATTTCGTTGGTAATGTGGGGAATAACCTGTACAGTGCCCCCCATGTAGGCCCCTCTCCGTTCCTTATTGATCACCGCTTGGTAAATGGACCCGGTGGTAACGCTGTTGAGGCGAGACATGGAAGTATCGGTAAAACGCTCGTAGTGTCCCAGGTCTAAATCCGTTTCGGCTCCGTCTTCAGTGACAAACACCTCCCCATGCTGAAAGGGACTCATGGTACCGGGGTCCACGTTGATGTAAGGATCAAGCTTAAGAATGGAAACGGAATAATGGCGGGATTTTAGTAACCGTCCCAGACTAGCGGCCACAATGCCTTTACCAATGCTGGAGACCACTCCCCCAGTCACAAAAACAAACTTCGACATTGGCCAAACTCCCTACAAAGTGCGCTTAAATCCCCGCCCATTTTACCGGAGATACCAGCCAATAACTAAACCTAACCTCCAATTGAGTACTGCCTAACTTGCTAGCAAGATTGGTTGATCGTGCAAAGCCATTAATTTTTCTCTGGGAACCGCCAACATGGCATAAGCCTGACCATCTCCATCGGCAAACTCGACTTCAAAAGCTTCCCCTCCTCCCAGGATCTCAATAATTGTCCCAACTTGTCCCTGACGCAATAGAATTGGCTGGTTTGTCAGAAAAAGCTTGGAATTAATATCTTCTTTTAACGCCACAAGACTATGTAGTTGAAGGTTGTCCATAAGTGTAATTTCCTTGATGCTAATTACGAATGGGATAAACACTGGTTAGTCGAGGATAGGTCTCCCCGGGGCGGATTATCCAAGCACTAAGTACTTTCGCTGTTCCAGTGGTAGTGGTCATGGGAAAAACAGCCACATAACTTTCTCCGTACTGGTCAGAATCTGTCAATTCAAAATTTTGATAATGAGCGGCTACTTTTCTGAGCTTAGTAATAAGAAAGTCTTGGTTATCTATTGTTATAGTAGTTTCAAATAAGGCTGAGACGCCAAATGCCACAGTAAGAACGGATAATTTCATCAAGAGACGTGTCAATAGGAG
>NZ_CP019225.1:1839885-1887934 GCF_010222815.1 Synechocystis sp. CACIAM 05
CATTTGTTCATGTTTTGGATGAGTTAACTAAACTTTACAACAAGGTTGATAAGCTAGATCGATTAAAGTATTTGCTAAATTCATGGAATACATTCTATTCTTCTTCTGCCTAGATTGATGAAAGAGGGATAGTATCTGACCTGGTATTAACTCTGGTAACAACATTTCTTCTATCCACCTGCACACTACTTGGGCGTTGCAGTATCCTTCAAATATCATTGGAGCTATTGTCTTTCCATTCTACCAACAACTTATTATGCTGACTCTCTTGGTTCTATATCCTAATTTAGTCCCCTTAAATCCCTCTGATTTATGACAGTAACCATAGGGGTAGTCCAGGGTATCATCTAGACCAGCTTGATCCATATAAGTCAATCTTTCTGGCGCATATTGCTTGAGCTCATTTTCACATTCCTTTCTTGCTTCTTCATCTATTTCTCTGTAAATATAAGTTTTTTTCTGGTAAAATCTATTTTCTTTAAAGCTTGACCTATTCTTGTTTTACTGAGCGGCTCCGGCCATTTCCCTTTGAGTTAAATGACCATTCCCCTCCGCAAATTCTTTGAATTTATCTAAATCATTTATTTTCGGCTATGGAACACGATGGTAGTCTGTTACTGGGCATACACTTCCCATATACCTCTTTTTCTTAATTCATAGGTCTAATGTGTTGCGACTAATGTTTAGCGTCCTACACACCTGGCTTTTTTTTCACCTCTTTCCACTGCACTTACTGCTTTTTCTCTCAGGTCAATACTGTAGGGGGCTAACATCGCTTTTTCCTTATCTTTATCTTTCTCCTATATTATGTCCTAATCTATGCGATTTTTGCTATATGGTTTTATTAATTTTTATTAAGATTTGATTGAATCTTGAGACATCTTTTTTTTGGGAATGTACATTAATTTCATCGTTAGCAGGTAGAGTTAAAGAATCATGTCATTTCCAGAGTCTAAAATTATCGACCGCTTACTTTCAGTGATCGAACAAGACATTGTTCCAAAAACCCGGGAGGGGGTGCGGGCAGGTAACAAACTATTTGGTGCGGCAATTCTTAAAAAGGAAGACCTCTCAACGTTAGTATCTAGCACGAATACAGAGACAGAAAATCCTCTCTGGCATGGTGAAGTCCACACCATGAAAAAACTCTATGAACTTCCCCGGGAACAGCGTCCTAATCCCCGGGACTACATTTTTCTTGCCACCCACGAACCCTGCTCACTCTGTTTATCCGCTATTACCTGGGGCGGATACGATAATTTTTACTATCTCTTCAGTTTTGAGGATTCTCGTGATTCGTTTAATATTCCCCATGACCTGCGTATTTTAAAAGAGTTATTTAAGGTGGAGAATGGGGACTATGCCCATGATAATTACTATTGGAAAAGTCATGATTTGGTCAAGCTAGTTGATGGCTATGAAGGAGAACTAAAGCAATCTTTTCTGAACCGCATTGAAAATCTCAAGGCTGTTTATGCTGAAATGTCTGATGTGTATCAATCCAGTAAAGGAGATGCAGACATTCCTTTAGATTAATCTCGTTTTTCTCTGAGAACCTTTTTGGAAAGTTATGTTTTGGAATTAGAATCCCCCCTGGTTTCCCATATCAAGGAAGAAATGATTAAAAACATCTTTTTAAGCCAGAGATTTAGGGGATAAGTCCTTTAATTTGTGACTTTTCAAACACATTCCAAGATAAATCTGGTGAACTATAAAAATTCAAAACTTTCACCATCGCTAAATGTCATTGGGGCAATTAGGGCATTAAATCATCAAATTTTTAGGTAGTTATGTCTACATCTTCTAGTCCAGAGAATAAAGACTGTGTCAATACGGTGCTTTTTTCTGAATTAGTTGCTCCCGAGGATGAGTCCAAATACTTGGCTGATCAAAGGCAATTAATTTTATCTGCCCAGCAACAAATCGGTTTTATTAATGCTGATTTTCTAGCTCCTATTCCAGAAACTAGAATTGAGTGGTTGACAATTATTCAATTTGACCAAGAAAAAAATCTTAACCATTATCTAAACTCGGAAGAATTTAAGAGTCTTTTATCTCACAAGTCTTATGTGCAATCGTCTAAAAGACAGTTTTTGTCAAATTTCACGCAAAAAGCTTCTATGTTGATTACAACTACTCTGAAGCCGGAAAATGAAGCAAATTGGCTTGAGTGGAACAACAAAATCAATAAGGCAATGAGAAGTTTTCCTGGCTTTATTGAATCAGATATTCAGCCATCTATCATAGAACAAAAAGCCAACAATAAAACCTGGATTGTTAATTTTCAGTTTGATAACTTGGATAATCTTAACCACTGGCTCAATTCTCCAGAAAGAGAAACATTAATTGAAGAGGGCTCTTCTTTCTATGAAGAATCCGTGGTGAGTCAGTTTCCCAGTGGGTTTTCTAGTTGGTTTGATGTTGCGGGAAAACCAACAACACTAGCGCAATGGAAAATGCCTCTTATAGTGGAAATGGGCTTGTATCCTCTGGTGCTTATCCAAACTAAATTTCTTGGCTTTCTGAATATTTTTCCATTACCTGTCGTTCTTTTAATCAATGCTCTTTGTTCCTGTATTTTGCTTCAATATTTGGTGATTCCAATTATTCAAAAAATGATGCATTTTTGGCTCTATCCGCAAAAAAATCATAAAGAAAAAATTGACTTTTGGGGAAGTGTAATAGTGGCTTTATATCTGCTATTTATTTGTAAAATAATGTTGTTTGTGTTTTGATAATTGAAGTTGTCTGAAATGCCTCAATATATCAAAAAACTTTATTGTTTTTCGCACTATTTTCTCGACTAATCCCTTCTTCATCATGACTTTTTATTATTTGCTTTTTGGTGTGCAGGACTTAGGATCAATAATGTTTTCTAAATTTCTTTCTGCAAATTCTAACCATTCTTGGCTTAAGCTTAGCCTCACTTTGGCGATCGCCATCTTTCCCCAGTCGAAAATTCTGGCAGAGTCTATGCCGGAGGAGGAAGTTGGCAAGATAAATTTAGTTACAGAAATAGAATTTGATGATCAAAATAATAGTAAAAACAAAGAAAATATAGACATATTTCTTAATAAACAATCCCAGTTTCATTTTGCTAAAGATGTTAGAATCAGTCCTTTAAAAGCTTTAACTCCAGGAGAATTAGGGGACTGGCAAGAAGAGGCTGTGCATTATGCCCAGAGATTACAGACAAATAATTTTGACCCAGACCATGATCACCATCATGAACCCCATCAATCCGTAGTCGCCATCAGTGGCAACCCCGCCGCCTCTAACATGTTAGTGGGTACAGGACAACTAGGTCAATGGTTAGGGTTAGACGAAAACAGTCCCCTTCGTTTAGGGGGCATTTTTATGGGCAATATTAGTCAACAAATTTCCGGCGGTAATCAGCCCGGTTCCACCGATTTTAATGGAGCTTTAATTTTAGGTTTGGGGATAGATTTAGAAAAAGCAGTAGGTTGGAAAAATGCCTTTTTTGAAGTGGAAGGTTTGCAATATAACGGTCAACCAGTCAACTTTGCGGCGGGTTCCGTCCAGGGCTATAACTCCATTGAAGCCGGAGCCCCTTTGAATCGTACAGAATTGTACCAACTCTGGCTCAATCAAACTTTTTTTGATAATCGTCTTTCTTTTCGGGTGGGCAAGTTAATTCCTTCCATGAATTTTGGTTATGTGGGACGACCCTTTGTAACCCAAACCAATCCGCAATTATTTACCTCCACCACGGGCTTAATTTATACCCCCGTATTTGTCGGGCCGGCCATGTTGGGCTTTATTCCCGGCTATTACAATTCAGCTTTTGGCTTATATGGTTCATGGAAATCCTGGGGCGGTCCCGGTGACAATCCTGCTACTCCCAATGGTTGGTACGCCCAAGCGGGAATTTATGACGGCAGAGGAGCCCAAGGAGTACAAACAGGTTTAACTTGGCCCAATTTTTCCGGTGCGTTGTTCAGCGTCGCAGAAGTGGGGGGAACCTGGACTCCCTACACTGATGATCCGGCAATCGGTTGGGGTAGTGTGGCGGTGGGAGGATGGCGACAGAGTGGTCCGCTAACGGCCCCTGGGGGCGCATTTGAATCCCAAACGGGGGGTATGTATGCTTACTTGGTGCAAAAACTGGGCAAATTCCGGGACAGTGAAGACCAAAATGGCATTGTTGGCTTTGTCCAAGGTGGTTGGAACAGCTCCAGCACAGCCTTAATGCACAGTTCCCTCGGCTTTGGTTTAACTTTGATTGCCCCCTTTGGCGATCGCCCGTTGGACAGTTACGGTTTCGGTTTTTCCTGGGCCAGGCTAAATGCTAATCCCCTAGCGGGCTACGGCTTTAACAGTTACGAAACTATGATCCAGCTTTATGCCCAGTACCATTTGGTGGGCAATTTATTTATTCAACCAGTGCTGACGGTTTTACCCACTCCCGGTAGTGGTGGAGCTGGGGCCCCCAGTGTGAGCGGTACGGTCCAACTCACTTTCCCCTTCTAGAAAACTTCTAGAAAATATGTCCAACTATTCCGGCTGGGAATTGGCAGGGGTAGATTCCGCCTTCCCAGTTTCCGCCTCCAGGGTCGATGGAGGTTCTACTAAGTTTTCCAGAGGGGTAAATCGGGGTGGTTCTCCGTCATTGCCCGTATTAATTTTCGGAATAAAACTTGGCCTCCGGGACCGCTCCCATCCCACCGGCCGCTTGGAATTATACCAGGCCACCAAACCAATGGACACCGCCGCCATCAACCCCACAACATAGACCGCCACAAAGTAGGTGGGAAACGTGCCAGCAACCGCCAGGATGGGTAGAGCAAACATATTTTTTAAGAAATAATAGTTGGGGGGATAACGAATCCAATCTTAACAAAAATTGTTATCGGAGTAATGAATCACGCCAGGCAAGAGGGCTGGGTCTGAAGAAAAAATTCTTGATCAAAGTGTCTGTGATAAAGTGCCAGATGTGGAGTATGATTAGTGTCGGCCACACCATATCTATGGCTCAATATGTCTAATCTCTGACCTTAGACTCTTGACTCCTATGGTTTGTTCGGCTACCTTACGAGGTTTACTCGCCAGTTTTTACTACCCTCCCAAGGGCTCCTTGTTCTATGCATCCCACCCTCATCAGCACCCCCACCAGCTCTAGCATTAATGATGCAAAAAACAGTATGAGCCAGGGTTCACATCAGGGACATCGCATACAAGTGATCCGTAGAGACGGCTCCTCAACTCCCCTAAATATTGGCAAAATTCGGGCAGTGGTGGACTGGGCTTGCCTTGGGTTGGAAGTGAACTCCATCGCCCTAGAAGCAGGGCTAACGACTAGGTTGAGAGAGGGGATTAGCACTAGAGAGATTCAAGATAATTTAATTAGCTGCGCTCTGGAAATGTGCAGTCCCAACGAACCAGACTGGCGCTACGTGGCTGGCCGTTTACATGTTTGGAGTCTGTGGAAAGATACCCTAGTGCGTCGGGGATATCAGTATGGACAGTATCTACGCACGGTGCAAACTAAGGTCACCAATGGGGAATATGATTCCCGCATCTTGACCTACAGCGAAGCGGAATTACAGGAAGCGGGCTGTTGGATTAATTCCGACTGGGACACAGACTATGACTATGCCGGGGCAGTTTTATTAACTAGCCGCTATCTATTACCCAACGAATTACCCCAGGAAGCGTTATTAACCTGTGCGTTGCTATTAGCTTCGGTGGAAGCCCCCGATCGCCGTTTGCAATGGGCCAGAAGATTTTATGAATCAATTGCAGCCCGACGTATTTCTTTGGCTACCCCAATCCTGGCTAATTTACGAGTGCCCGGTGGTTCCCTGACCTCCTGTTTCATCGTGGCCATGGAAGACAATTTAGAAAGTATTTTTGGGGAAATCACCAATGCGGCCAGAATTTCTAAAAATGGTGGTGGGGTTGGAGTTAACGTTTCCCGCATTCGCGCCACGGGCAGTTGGGTAATGGGTAAGCCCAACGCTTCCGGAGGGGTGATTCCCTGGACAAAACTGCTCAACGATACGGCAATCGCCGTTAATCAGGGGGGGCGCAGAGCCGGAGCCGTAACCGTAGGGCTGGATGTGTGGCATTTGGACGTACCAGAATTTCTGGAAATGCAGGCGGAAAATGGTGACCAACGACGTAAAGCCTATGATATTTTTCCCCAGTTAATCTTGCCCGATGAATTTATGCGGCGGGTAATCAAGAAAGAAGATTGGACGTTAGTGGACCCCTACGAAGTTAGGGAAAAAATGGGCATTGAGTTAGCCGAACTCTGGGGGGAACAATTTGAAGGTGCCTATCGAGAAATTGAATCAAACCTCGATACCACCATTACCCTCTACAAGCGTATTAATGCCCGGGAATTGTTTAAGCAGATAATGCGCACCCAAGTGGAAACGGGGATGCCCTATCTTTCCTTTAAGGACACCATCAACAAAGCCAATCCTAATAAACATTTAGGTTATATTCCTGGCACTAATCTTTGCTGTGAATCATTCTCCAACGTTACCCCCGGTCAGGATGCCCATTGCTGTAACCTAGTTAGCCTCAACCTTGCCAATCTAGACTTGCAAGACATTGCTGGGGTCAGTCAGATTGCTGTGCGGATGCTGGATAACACCATTGAATTGACTGCGCCTCCCTTTGCCGACGCCAAAAGCCATAACAATAAATACCGCACCATCGGGGTGGGAGCCATGGGGCTTGCTGACTGGTTGGCTAAACGTCGCCTTAATTACGACGAGCTAGCAGACATTAATCGCCTATTCGAGGAAATTGGCTATTGGTGTACCCAATCCTCCATGGAATTAGCTAAGGAACGGGGCGCGTACCCCGCTTTTCCCGGTAGTGACTGGCAAAAAGGTTTATTAATCGGTTCCAAACCTGTCAGTTGGTTTCAAACTAATGCGGCAAAACCGGAACGGTGGGAAAAACTTGCCAACGATATTCAAACCCACGGCATTCGCAACTCCCACATTACGGCGATCGCCCCCAACACATCATCATCCCTAGTCCAAGGTTGCACTGCCAGCATTTTGCCGGTCTATAGCCGCTTCTTTTACGATAAATGGGCTAAGGGCACTGTCCCCATTGCACCGCCCTTCATTGGTAATTGTTTCTGGTTCTACCCGGAGAATAAAACCATGGACCAGCGCAAAGTAGTCAAAGCCGTGGCCGCCATCCAACAATGGACAGATACGGGCATTTCCATGGAGTTATTATTTAACCTCAATGCAGGCATTTATTTCCCTGAAGAACCGGAAAGAAGCCTCAATGCCAAGGACATTTTTGACACCCTGGTCATGGCCTGGGAGGCCGGTTGTAAGGCGATCTACTATATTCGCACTGTACAAAAGGATGACTTTAAGGATTCCTCCGATGGCTGCGTTGCCTGTGCTAATTAGATAATCTAAAAACTTGTTCACAAGCTTGAGGAAATGATGCTTAGTTTCCCTTGAAGGTCGTTGATGCCAACAAGGCTAGGATTAGTGGCAAATTTCCTTGAAAAGGGTAATTTTGACGGATTTTTTTCTGATGGCGTTGATTTAGCTACATTCTTTTAAATATTGGGCGACGGAAACCGTTTTGCCTCTGCAAAGTATAGGCTTAGAAACTCCCACTCTTGTCCAGGAATCTTTGGATAGGATTGTGATATTAACCTCCGCTCCGTTAGTCCAGGGTTTGTGCAGAAGATTTCACCCAGATCAAAAAATATCCATCAGGGCTAATGGTAAACCCCATAATTTTGAACAGAGTTGGGTAGCAATCATTAATGTTTTCCTGATTAGTTGCCCGGATTCTATCCCGGTGGGCTGACAAGATAGTGCCGCTAGTTGAGTTTTGTCGCCCCTCCATGGCAATCTAGTCTGGGGTTTAAACAATCAACATTTTTGCCGATCACCTCCCCTATCCCTTACCAATTAACCATGACCACTTCCCCTGCAGCCATTGCCCCCCACGGCGGCCAACTGATCAATCGCCTCGCCCCGGAAGCAGAACGCCAGGAATTTTTGGCGATCGCCGATAAATTGCCCAGGGTGCAACTGGATGAACGGGCCACATCGGATTTGGTCATGATTGCCATTGGCGGTTTTAGTCCTCTCAAGGGCTTTATGGAGCAGGACGACTACGAGCTAGTGGTGGAAGAAATGAAACTCAGCAACGGTTTGCCCTGGTCGGTGCCCGTGACTTTATCAGTGACAGAGGAAGTGGCCGCTCCCTTGGAAGTAGGTAGTTGGGTGCGTTTGGACAACAGCGCTGGTAAATTCATCGGTGTTTTGGAACTGACCCAGAAATATCACTACAACAAAGCCCACGAAGCTAAAAACGTTTACCGCACCGACGACCAAGCCCACCCCGGAGTCAAGGTGGTTTATGACCAAGGCCCTGTTAACCTCGCTGGTCCCATCTGGTTACTGGAGCGGGAACCCCACCCCCTGTTTCCCAAATATCAAATTGACCCCGCCGCTTCCCGTCAGTTATTTGCCGAGCGGGGCTGGAAAACCATTGTTGGCTTCCAAACCCGTAACCCCATCCACCGGGCCCATGAATACATTCAAAAATGTGCCTTAGAAGTGGTAGATGGTCTCTTTCTCCATCCTCTGGTGGGGGCAACAAAGAGTGATGACATTCCCGCCGATGTGCGGATGCGTTGTTACGAAATTATGGTCGACAATTACTTCCCCAAGGAGCGGGTTATTCTTGGCATTAATCCTTCCGCCATGCGCTACGCCGGGCCCCGGGAGGCCATTTTCCATGCCCTGATTCGCAAAAACTATGGTTGTACCCATTTCATTGTTGGCCGGGACCACGCCGGGGTGGGAGACTACTACGGCACCTACGATGCCCAGGAAATTTTTGACGAGTTTGCTCCGGAAGCTTTGGGCATTGTACCGATGAAGTTTGAACACGCTTTTTACTGCAAAAAGACTCTACAGATGGCCACCACTAAAACCAGTCCCAGTGGCCCAGAAGACCGCATTCATCTTTCCGGCACTAAAGTACGCGCCCTGTTGCGGGATGGACAATTGCCCCCGCCGGAATTCTCCCGTCCTGAAGTGGCCCAGGAATTAATTCGGGCCATGCAGGGGGAAAGCTAAAGGAATTAAGGGAATTATTTCTCCAATTCTTGGGCATTAAATATGCGCCTACTATTTGTTTCTAGTCCTGTCAGTTCCCTCAATTCTGGACGGTTGGGGGGAGTGGCCCTGAACTTAAAAAACATCACCCGCACCATGGTCAGCCGCGGCCATGAGGTCAAAATTGTCGCCCCCACTGGCTCGGCGATCGCCGGTTTGCCCATCCAGGAAATTGCCGGGGCGTTGCAGCCGTTAATTCCAGAGCCGACCTACCACGATCCAGTACTGATGCCAGAGGATGCGGTGGTGGCCCATATGTGGGACTACATCAGGGAAGTAGAACAAGATTATGACTTAATTGTCGATTTTGGCTATGAATGGTTACCTTTTTACCTTTCCCCTTTTTTACAGCGGCCGGTATTGCACTATGTTTGCATTAGCTCCTGGAATGCAGTTATGGACCAGGCGATCAACCGGGTGGCTCAGCTATGTCCCGGCACATTGGGGGCCCACACCCAAGCCCAGGCTGAAACCTATGCTGTGGCGGATTCTTTCCGCATTTTGAGCAGTGGCATTGATTTGGACCAGTATCAATTTGTTCCTAAATCAGGTAAAATTTTGGCTTGGGCCGGTCGCATTTCCCCGGAAAAGGGTTTGGAAGATGCCTTTGCAGTGGCTCAAGTAACCAATTTGCCTTTGCAAGTTTTTGGTTATCTCCAGGATGAACAGTATTGGCAGTCCCTAAAACGCAGTTATCCCCAAGCCCAGGTGGAATATAAGGGCTTTTTGCCCACTGCTGAATTCCAACAGGCTTTAGGTCAGTGCCAAGCCCTAATAATGACCCATAAATGGGTAGAGGCTTTTGGCAGGGTTGCAGTGGAAGCCTTAGCCTGTGGGGTGCCGGTAATTTCCTATGACCGGGGTGGCCCAAGGGAAATCGTCGAAACCGAGCAAACAGGATTTTTAGTACCCCCCGACGACGTTCCGACTTTGGTGGCCGCTGTAGGAAAAATACAGGACATCGACCGGGCTTATTGTCGTTCAGTGGCCGATCGCCGTTATTCTCTCCCTGCCTATGGTGATCGTCTGGAGCAATGGTTTAAAGATGTGATGAATTTTTACCAATAGACTTCCCAGGCGATTCAAAGTTTAGTGACCAAAAAGGTCAGTGCTAAGTATCGGCCCAGAAGTTACCCCTGCATATTTTTCAGTCCATTTTTTAAGAATTGTCAGAAGGAAAAATTATTTCGTTCCTTGATATTTCATCTTAAATCCAGAAATATAAATATCAGCAAAACGATATTTTTCATCCTTTTCACGCCATTGGATAATGCCAATTCTGGTTAACAGATCGACAAATTCATTGAATGAATTAATATTTACTATTGAGTCTATTGTTTGCCAAACTCCATCTAATTCATCTTTAGTTATCAAAGCATTAACTCCTTCCAGAGAATTGAAAAAGTCACTTAAATGTGGGTATTCTTGTTTAATTGCATCACAACGTTCTTTAGAAGCCTCTTCTAGACCAATTTCCAATGATCTTGCCCTGAGAAGACGGTCAGTAGGAGTTTGGATGGAGGGATTCCCTCTATAGGTTAATTCATGATTTTTAGCGCCCTCTAATAAAGCACTTAAACTACGAGGAAAACTACTGCCACTAGAGTCTGTTAAACGTTCATATACCCATCTGGATACGTATTTTGCCGTTTGACCTTTACGACGACGACTTCCCCATAATAAATCTAAGGCTCGACTTAAGTCTTCCTCCGATGCCTGATCAATACTGATAACAGGTGAGGTTCGATCTACCAACTCTTTAAATTTTGGAGATTGGGTAGCCTGACGAAGTGCCAATCGTAGAAAATCTACTCGCGTCCATTCCAAAAGTAAGTCTCTACCATTAAAGTGACTTTTGTTATCGAAATTTAGCCATTCCCAAATATCTTCACGCAGAAAAACTTTAAACCGAATCGTCTTTAAACTACGAGCATCACAAAACTGAATCAGTTGGAATAGCCCCGTTAAAGCTTGCTGTCTGATAGCCTCAGGAAAATCCTCATCCAGATCATCATATAGAGAACAAAGAGTATAATCTTTATTAATATTTTTTGTATTAAAAAAAACGAGCGCATCAAGAACTAATAGTCTTAGATTAGAATCAGTCGCCAATTGAACGAGGGCATGACTATGTTCAGACTGCCAATTTTCTCTAGGAAGTTTTTGCAAAATAGAATGAATTGATTTATACTTATCTCGTGTACCTGAGCCAGACAACATCAAGTGCTTAGTTTTATCACTTTTATGCCGATATACGTTAAGCAATAAATAAGCACACCAAAATACTTCCCACGTTCCACCATTTTCCACTAATTCATTACTAATATATAAAAAATCACTACGAGTTGGACGGCTTGCTATAAATGAACCATGTCCCGAATTTAAAATAGTCTTTGCTAAACGACCATTAGCTAATCGTTTTGCTGTTTCTTCATGTTTCAATAAAAGTAGATAAAGAGCCGTTTTTCCTGTTCCTTTCCTCCCTCTAATCAAGCAAGTTGTTTCATCTAAAAATTTGTCAAAATTGGCAGTTCGTTGAAAAAGGTTTTCTAGTTCTTGGCTGGGATTAGCCGCATTTAAAGCAGGAAAGGTAAGGTTTTCGATGATTTCCCAGCGTTTTTCACTTGTAGCAGCATGAAAAAGTTGTTGTCTAATCTCATTAGTTTCTTCATCAATTAGATTAGTAATTTTAGTATAATAATCTGATAAGCCAAGTACAGGGTATATTTCTGCAAGTGCGATCACTGGCAAATAAGGAATTACAAGTGGCTCTGATAAATCAGATTGGTAATCGTCAAAAAGTTCTTCTTCTCGCTCAACATCTTTACTAATTGCAGCATTCAAATTTTTCCAAATAGTTCTCACTTTATCTATCCCTACATCTACGGCAGGAACAGGAGAAAAAACAAAATTGAGCGATAATTTACCTAAAGAATTAAGTGACTTTAGCAAAATATCAACACCTAATCGATTTTGCTCATTGGGAAAGAGAAAAATAATCGCTTCATCCGCAGCCTCTAGCAGAGATAAGGCTCCCCATTTGTTAATACCTGTACGGGAATCGACTAAAATTAGATCGGGGTTTAATTGTTTTTTAATATCATCAGTAAAACTTGACCAAAGAGTCTTTCCATTGCCTAAAACAGTTGAAGCACGGAGATCATCAATTTTTTCAATATAATCTAAGCTTAAAGAACCTGACGGTACAACAAATAATCTTCCTGTTGCGTTAGGAATGCGAACCTCTCCAAAAATATCAGTGATGTCAATATCTGGATCAATACCTTCGGGTAAATAGGAACGTTCGTAGAAATAATCAACAATGCCATAGTTCGGTTCGGGGGTTAAGGAAAAAGAAGTGCTTAACCCGGGAGCTTCTAAATCTAAATCGACTGCAACAACCTTACGCCCTCGCATTGCTAACTGCCAGGCTACATGATTTAAAGCTGTAGTTCGTCCCACTCCCCCTTTAAAGGAATAAAAGACAATAGTTCTCGGCAAGCTCGGTTCTTGTTGCTCTATTTTATTCTGGTTTTGGGGATTAGCGGCAATATTTGCGAGATCATGCCACGTACGAATAACTTCATGAGATTGTAATGGAGGGGATAATGCTAAAGATTGGGCTTCTTCCCGAGTATACAAAGACAAAAAACCTGTTGGCAAAGAGAGCTTAAAGTTTTGAGAAAATGATTCTAAAAATTGCAAAAGTTTATCTTTACGTTCAGATAAAGATGTCTCACGGAATAGATCGCTAACAATCGTTAAATTTATA
Source organism: Synechocystis sp. CACIAM 05 (assembly GCF_010222815.1). Taxonomy (GTDB): domain Bacteria; phylum Cyanobacteriota; class Cyanobacteriia; order Cyanobacteriales; family Microcystaceae; genus Synechocystis. Next base: position 1,852,798 of record NZ_CP019225.1, read on the forward strand.
CGGTTAGAACTCGAAAAATTGATCTCAATCCACTCTTGAAAGGATTGAGAAATATATTGCTCTTCAAGAGCTTCTTTTAGATTTATCTTCCAATTATTAGCCATTACCTATCCATCAAAGTTTGGTTGATTGCTTCTGTAGCCATGTCTTAAGACTATTGTATGCTTGCAACCACTTTTTATAATCTTCTTGTTTAATTTCGTTTCCATCATAGCGTAAATCAATAAAATGTTGTGAGTAAGGTCTTTCAACAGTATTAAGCCAATCAAGAACGATGGGAAATTTTTGAACTGCTGTATATAAGCGACTATGGCATCTCACAGCGTTAGTAAGACAGTGCTTTGGGTTTTTAATAGTATGACCTGGATTATTAGAGTCTGTTTTCCACTCTTGGGATGCATTTTGGGGTAAAGATGCCATAATCATCCGCTTTAGAAGGCATTCAATTACAATTCCACCAAGATGCATAGAAGCTATTTGGCGGTTATTTTTATCTAAAATAATTTGATCTTGATGACGTTCCAAAAACGCTCCTTGATAATCTTCCATTCACACCAATGTCTAGTTTATTAAAATTTATTATTTAGAACAAAAAAATTAAAAGAGTGAGCCGAAACCCACTCTTCCATCTTACTGAAAATTAACAAATCGATGATTTAAGGAGCCAAAGCGTTACCCCGGAGCAAACTACCAATGGTTTTGGCGGTAATTTTCATTTGCACCAATGGATTGGCGGGTACCACGGTTTTGTACAGGTAACTGTCGAAAGTTAGCTTTTGCACATCGATGTCGGAACACATTTCCACGAAGGCTTCCCTGGTGGCATCGGTGCGATAGAAGACCCGTTGCAGAATATCCAACACCAAATAGGTAGCGCCGTAGCGTTTATCCCATTGTTTGATGTACTGTTTCAGATCGGCTTCGGTGGGCACCCGTTGGCCATTATTGCTGGTGGCCACAATGGTTTCCGCACACATACGGGCGGATTTAGCGGCAAAGTAAATACCTTCCCCGGAGGATTTGGTGACGGTACCAGCGGCATCTCCCACTAGGGCTACTCGACCAACCACCCGCCGGGGCCGGGGATGTTCTGGAATGGGATGGGCTTCCACTTTGATGATTTCTCCGCCCTCGAGCTTTTTGGCGGCCCGGGTGCGAATACCCGCTTGCAAATCCTTAATGCGGGCTTTGTTCACCTTCATGGTGCCGGTGCCCACCGCCACGTGGTCATATTTTGGGAATACCCAGGCGTAGAAATCCGGAGAAACGTCATCGCCCACATACATTTCTGCTAGTTCATCGTAGTAGGCCATTTTGTCTTCCGGCAGACGAATCCGCTCTTGGAAGGCGATCGCATAGTTGTAATCCCCAGCGTCAATGGCTTTGGCAATGCGAGAGTTAGCGCCATCAGCTCCAATCACCACATCCACTTTCAGGGTTTTCATTTCCCCAGTGGTGCCACCAACGCTGTGGTCGGCGTAGTGGAGGGTGTAGGGATCGCTATCCTTGCTGGGAATGTCTAATTTATAAACGGTGCCATTAATGACTTTTGTACCCAGTTTCTCCGCCCGTTCCCGGAGAAAACCATCCAGCACTTCCCGACGACACATACCAATATATTCGTCGTCCTTGAGGGTCTGGCCGATGTTGACCTCAATGTTGGAAGGAGAGATCATTTTCATCTTCCGTACCCGGCGGTCAATGATTTCCGGGGGCAGATCAAACTCATCCACCATACAGAGGGGAATTGCTCCACCACAGGGTTTGGCGTTGTCTAGCTTACGCTCAAACAGGTAGGTTTCAATTCCGGCTTTTACTAAAATTTCGGCGGCGGAAGAACCAGCGGGGCCTCCTCCAACGACTGCTACCCGTAATACCAAAGCCTTTCTCCTAAATTTCTTTTAATAAAAAAAGTGAGCGAGCACGGATCGCATCCTATCATGGTCTTTTTGCTTAGGGGTAGGCGATCGCCGCTGGGACGGCAAAGTTGCAATAGAGCTTTACAAAACCGTTACAAAACTTCATGCTAAGCCTGGTCACCATAGTATTAACCCAGTTTTAACCATTGATTTGACCGAGGTAAGAATGACAGTTTTCCCCAGCAGCAGGGGGAGAAGGCAAAAAGCTTCTTTTTTTTCCTAAAATAGTTTTGAGCCAATTACTATCAGTGATTTTCCCGAATCTATAGCGCTGAGCTAGGCTGGAACAACCTGGTTTTCAATTGGATTTTGGCAACTATTGCGACTAAACGAACCTGCGACTATGGCCCCATCAATTTCCTCTGTTACCCAACCTTTGGTTTCCATGGCGATCGCCCCCACGGTGGTGATTCGTAGTGCTTTGGCTAAAGCGGGGGAACATTTGCAAAAATTGGGGAGTAAGGGCCTAGCCGTAACGGGCAGCCACTCTGCTGAGTTGGGGGAAAAGTCTTTACAAACATTGCAGAAAAATTATGGTCTGACCCTGCCCTTGGCCAGCTATTTACCTGACTGCGCCGAGTCTTCCCTCGAACAGTTGCGGCGACGGGTTCACCAGGAACAGCCGGATTTTATCCTAGGTATTGGGGGAGGCAAAGCCCTAGATACGGCTAAGTTGTTGGCCCATCAAACCCAATTGGCGATCGCCACAGTGCCCACCTCGGCCGCTACCTGTGCGGGCTGGACTGCTTTGGCCAATGTTTACAGCGAAACGGGGGCTTTCCGTTATGACGTGGCCCTAGACCGATGCCCGGATTTATTGATTGTGGATTATGAATTGATCCAACGGGCGGAACCAAGATTACTAGTTGCTGGCATTGGAGATGCGATCGCCAAATGGTATGAAGCGTCCGTTAGTAGTGGTCAATCCAGCGATACTTTCACCGTGGCCGCTGTACAACAAGCTCGAATTTTGCGGGATATTCTTTTCCAAAAATCCGCTGAAGCCCTAGCCAAACCGGGTAGCGAAACCTGGCGGGAAGTGGTGGATGCCAGTTTGTTGATGGCGGGGGTAATCGGTGGTTTGGGTGGTGCTAACTGCCGCACTGTCGCGGCCCATGCAGTCCACAATGGTTTGACCCAATTGCCCCAGGCCCACCATGCCCTCCACGGGGAAAAAGTCGCCTATGGCATTTTGGTGCAGTTACGCCTAGAAGAATTGGTTAGCGGTAATCAACTCGCCGCTACTGCCCGCCGCCAATTACTGAGCTTTTACGATGAGATAGGTTTACCCAAAACCCTGCAAGATCTGGGTCTGGGACGAGTTTCCCTGGAGGAATTACGACAGACGGCGGAATTTACCTGTTTACCCAATTCGGACATTCACCGCTTACCCTTTACTGTGACCCCAGAAACGTTGATGGCGGCCATGGTTTCCACCCTAGTGGAGGAACAAAGTACTCGCCAATTATTTGCCCAAATTCAAGATAATTCCGGTCTTTAAATGTGAATGATCAAAAATGTTAACCGTTACTAATTATCCCCACACTAATTATCCCCACATTCGTAAAATAGACGACCAGCCAGCCCATCTGGAAAGATTGCCTCGCATTCAAGTTGCCCATATTGTGATGGACTATCTTTCCCATGGTTGGTCTTTGGATGAAATGTGCCGCCAACATCCCTATCTAAAGCCTTCGGAAGCATATTCTGCTATGGGCTATTATTTCGATCATCAAGAAGAAGTTGATCAACAGATTCAAGAACAGTGGCAGTCAATCCAGGAAGCAGATTCTCAACCAAAATCACCTTTTTACTCCCGTCTGAGAAGCAGAGGTATTTTATAAGTGACGGTTAATATTTATTTAGATGTCCATGTTCCCCTGGAGATTGGTGATCAGTTACGCCATTGATTAAAAACTTATGCAAGGTTTACTGCTCATTTTTTTGATAGGAACAGGATTAATTTTTTTCCTGCAAAATCGACAGCCCATACAACTAAATTTTTTCGGCACCACTGCTGAGTCTGCCCTAGCTAGCTTCACCTTGCCCCTGGGGTTGTGGGTAGTACTATTCCTCACCCTGGGAGTTTTCACCAGTGTGCTGATCAATGTCCTGAGTTCCCTAGGTCAACCCAAAGCCAGGCCCCAAAATTTTCGCCCCAATCCCCCCCGGCGATCGCCATCGGAATCCTTTGAGCCACCGCCGCCCCCCACCACTCCCCCTAGTCCCCAACGGGCACCGCAACCAGTCACCATGGCAGAAGAATGGGATTGGGATGAGCCAGAACCGGATTTGGCTGATTGGTCTGACCCCAAACCCCCGGCTCGACCCCGGCCCACTGTCCAAGATTCCCCCCGCCCTGCCCCCAGGAATAGGGAAAAATTTCCGCCGGAAACAATAGGGCCCACTCCATCGATAGCCTCTGATGATGACCAAGGCGATCGAAATGATCAAGGAGATAATCTGCCCCCTCTTGCCCAAGAGGAAATAATTTCCCCACCTCCCAGGGAGCCTTTACCGGATCTGAGACAATTTGAAGCTCCCCAAACCCCCCAAAACACGAAACGGGAGGGTACTATTTATTCTCAGCAATATCGCCCAGCCCGGCCTAAAGCTGAGAAAAACGAGCCCTCAGACACCAAGCCTCCCCGTCCAAGTGGTGTATATGATGCTCCCTACCGGGTAATTAATTCGGCTCCCAATTCCCCCGTGGCAGAAGAAAATAACGGGGCTGATGAGGAAGAAGATTGGATTTAAGCTGTTCGGCAATCCCGGCGATTATCTCGCCCATACTTTTGCTTAGGAGATTGGAGTTAGGCTTGGAAAGTCCCCCAATCCGCTAGGCTATCAAAAAGAGCAGGGTCTATGGGCCACTGTGTCCCCACCATTGCCGCTGTTACTTCCGTCCAGTCAAACCGCCGTGAGCCAAGATCTACCCGCCTCTCCCAATTATTTTCGCCCGGTATTCTTCTCTACCTTTTTGACCATTTTTTTGGCGGAAATGGGTGATAAAACCCAGCTCAGTACCCTGCTAATCAGCGCTGAGTCCCAATCTCCCTGGGTGGTGTTTGCCGGCTCGGCCCTCGCCCTCATCTCCACGAGCCTGTTGGGGGTTTCCCTGGGGTATTGGATTGCCCGCCGCCTTGATCCGCAAATCCTCGATTTCTGTGTGGCTCTGTTACTGCTCCTCATTGCTGGGTTGCTGATGGGGGACGTGGTCAGCGCCTAGGCTCACCACCACAAATATCCGACATTGGATTTCATTCTCCTTACCGAAAACCGCCTTAAAGCCCCCAGCTTTAGCCATGGGGAGTATGGCAACCTTGGGGCAATCTGCTCCCTTCCGAGTTTTTGTTAGACTACGTAAATTGTTGATTGATTTGTTGAGTTAGACAAGTCTTTTTTTTCTGTTTTTACTTCGCTAAATTCTATGACTGCCCAAGCCAACAACACAATCTACGGTTTTTCTGCCAATGCCTTGGATGGTTCCCCCGTAGCTCTGAGGGACTTTGAAGGTAAAGTGCTGTTAATTGTCAACACCGCCAGTCAATGTGGCTTCACTCCCCAATACCAAGGACTCCAGGCTCTATACAATCAATTCGGCGATCGGGGTTTTACGGTGCTTGGTTTTCCCTGTAATCAGTTTGGCCAGCAGGAACCCGGTGGCTCAGGGGAAATTAAAAACTTTTGCGAAACCCGTTATGGAGTAACTTTTCCCCTATTTGAAAAAGTGGAAGTCAATGGTCCCAACGCCCATCCCCTATTTAAGTTTTTAACCGCAGCTAGCCCTGGTATGGCCATTCCTTTTTTGGGTGGTGCGGAGGACATTAAATGGAATTTCACTAAGTTTTTGGTCGATCGCCAAGGTAAAGTGGTCAAACGCTACGGTTCCATCGCCAAACCAGATGAAATTGCGGCGGACATCGAAAAATTGTTGTAATTTTCTGACCCCATTCCCGCAAAATTTTGCCTACTAACAAAGACCAATTTGAACGCTTAAAGGCTGAGGCCGAGGCTCCCTATCGAGGTTTCCGCAAATTTATCTACCTGGGTTTGGGGGCTTCCGGCCTGATTGGCGTATTTATTTTTAGCCTCCGACTGCTGGCCGGCTACGACCCGACGGAGATTTTGCCCAATTTGGCCCTCCAACTGGGGGTAGTGGCCCTGATGACTTGGCTATTTCGCTGGGAATCGAGCAAAAACCAGGGCAACAATGGAGACAATTAGAATGCGTCCTCTCCCCTAGAAATTTTGGCGATCGCCTGGTCAAAATTCATTCCGGTGTGACCAGGGGTTTAATCATCAGGGCATCAATTATCAATGAACTGCAACGCATTAAGAAACGTGCGGGCCGCATTATCTCTGGTGCTGGTCAAGGGTTGTATGATCCCCATGGCATAGATTTTATTCCCGACTAAATAGGCACGAAAAGTCACTCTTGCTGTGTCACTTTCAAAAGTAAATTCCGAGCCTTGATAATCCCCCAAAGTTACCGGGCGCTCATTCATGAGGGAAAAGGTTTCCGTCGGGGCTACCCTGGCCTGCATAGCGGTGAACAGTGCTGCAGGGTCGTCAATTTGTTGCTCAGTTAACCCTGTGGCATAGGCCGCCACATAACGATGGTCGTTGTCGGTGCTGGTCAAGGTTTGAAAATTTAAATCCCCTTCAGCGGTAGCAATGACAACGTTATCCTGGGCCAAAATTCCTGGGGGCATCCAAAAAGAAACATTACCCTGGCTAAAAACAATTAACTGCCAATTGTTAGCATTGGTGCGGATAGGCGGTACACCGCTGGGGGGACGTTGGAACCGCAGAGTGTCCTGGGATTGGGGACGACCCGTTTCAAAAAAACTCCGCAGATCTTGGTTGGGGGACTGGGCCATTACTTGGCCTGTGGTTGATCCTCCCACAACAGTGGCGATCGCCGTGGCGACAAATAGTGAGTACTTCATAAAAAAGCCTTTAAATTCAACAAAACTCAAACAGTTAGTTCACTAGCCCAAATCTTGGTCATCGGCTCCCGGCCTGGCCACAACATTGGTGCCCGGAGCATCTGTGACCGGATGCCAAATGGTCAAACCGAGTAAATGCTTAGGAGTGGGGGCGCTGGCAAAGAGGGAAATCCCTAAACCTAGCAGAACAGCCAGGGGAGCAGTGACCGCCGATCGCCAAATGCCAGGGAAAGTAAGCCAACCGGCATTGGAAGCAATAATTACCAGTAAAACCGCCGCCACGGTGCCGTAAAAAGCACCCAGAGGATTAATGCGGGGAAACAAGACCCCCATCAAAAAAATTCCCAACAGCGGTCCCAAAAACATGGTGGTATAGGACACCAAGAATTCTAGTAGATCCTGCCCGGTGGAAGCGGCATAAATAGCGGAAAAAATTGCCACTACGCCCCAGACAATAATTAACCCCTGGGCCACCCGGACTGAGCGCATTTCGCTGGCTTGAATATTTATGTAACGGTCGTAAAAGTCCACCGTCATGCAAGTGGCCAAGGAATGCAAAGCAGAATCGATGGAAGACATGGCCGCCGCAAAAATCGCCGCCACGAGGAATCCCGATGCCCCAGGGGGGACTTGGTTGACAATGAAATAGGAAAGGATTTCATCGGGTTTGATATTTCCTGGTAACCCTCCCTGGAGTTGGTAAAAGCTGAATAGCAAAACCCCTAGTAACAGGGTGGCCCCTACTCCTAAAACGCCGGAAAACCAACCGAGAAAGATGGCTTTGCGGGCTGATTGCTCATCGGCACAGGAAACATAACGCTGGACTGACTGTTGATTAGTCCCCGCCACCGCAAAAGCTAAAATGCCGTAGGCGATCAACGCTGTGGGTAGAGAACGAATGGAAGCGGGATCCCAATCAAAATTAAATACCACCAACTTGCCGTTTTCCCCAGCAATGCGCCACAGTTCCCCAAAACCCCCTGGCACAGCGGTAACTGCGGCCCAAATGCCCGCCCCCAAACCGACGAAAATCATGCCAAATTGCAACACGTCCGTCCAAACTACGGCGGTGATTCCCCCGGCAACGGTGTAAATAATCGAAACCACCCCCACCATCAAAATGGCAGTATTCGTACTAATGCCAGTTAGCACCGATAACACCAGGGCGGCGGCGTATAAAAGTCCCCCTAGGCGGGCAATGACAAACAGCAGAAAACAAAGGGAACCGAGGGAACGGGTTTTGGCATCGAAGCGCCTTTCCAAATATTCGTAGGCAGTGGTGAGATTGAGCCGGACAAAAAATGGCAAAAAGACAGCAATGACTAAGCCGTAGCCAATTAAATCTCCCAATTGCAGTTGCAAATATAAAAAGCCGTGGCCGTAACCCTCCCCCGGGCCTCCCAGCAAAGAAGCGGCGGAAAAAGAGGTGGCAATGATGGAAAAACCTAGGGCCCACCAGGGAATTTGCTTTGCACCCCGGAAATATTCATCGGTATTATCTTGTTTGCGACTGGCGATCGCCCCAATGGCAATGACAATCGCCGAATAGACCAGCACAATGGCCCAGTCAATCATGCCCATGAAAAATCAAACTCCTTGGCAATGTGGCAATATTCCACCCTACAGGTTTTGGGACGTACAGCATCGCCAGATTGATCCCAACTACAGGGAATGAAAGTGAAAAAGTCTGTTTTTTCCGACAGAGGAAAGAGTTTGATTGGTTTTAACTATAAACAGGCAGCCAAAATGTCCTGTTCCAGGGTACCAATGGTGCTGATTTCCTTTAAGCCCTGCAACGTTAAGTCAATATTGTTACCACTGCGGGCCACTGGCGATCGGGGAACGAGGTTCAGGGCAAAACGGCTGGGGGGCTGCTCCCCATAGGGATCTTCCACTACCAAATCCAACGCTTGGGCAGAGACGGCGCCATGGGTACAAGCAAACTCAGACTGGTAAGCGAAAAAAGCCCCCCTCAGTTGATTGCCCCGTACCTGAAAGATGAAATATTCCTGGCCCACTACCCCCGGCTGAGCAGATTCACCATAAAAATGAACACCTTGGCGCAGAGGAAAATTCTGGGCTGCAACGGCCATTGGTGTGATTAAATTTCCTAGTCCCATAAGGGCAAAGCTTAGTAGGGCGGTGGAAAATTTAGCCAGGCGATCGCCGCTGCCTGGAAGTAGGAAAAGTAACATAATTTTGTAGGTGGGAGGAGTAAGGTTAATGATCAAATCCTTACTTCTAACTTAACAATCATTCACGAAACTGAGCTTCCCCCGATAGTATGATGATCCAAAAATTAACAAACTTTCATTAATTTACCGATGGCAATCGTCAATAATGCGGACTATATTGCAGATCGTCAGTGACCATCTCGGCAGTTTTTAATCCAGCGAGACCCATAACCATGGATAAAGCCATTCGGAAAACTTTTGCCTATCTTCGTCCAGGGGTCATCCTAGTCACTTGCTTGCTGAGCCTATTCTTTTTTGTTCGGCCTGCCCTGGCTTTTTGTGGTTTTTATGTAGCCCAGGCTGACACTAGTCTTTATAACCATGCGTCCCAGGTAATTATTGCCAAAGACGGCGATCGGACAGTGCTAACCATGGCCAACGATTACCAAGGGAAAGCCCAAGATTTTGCCCTTGTTGTGCCGGTTCCGGTGGTGCTACAGGAAGACCAAGTAAACGTAGGGGAGAGAAAAATTATTGAGCGTTTAGACAATTTTAGTGCCCCCCGTTTAGTGGAATATTTTGACGATAATCCCTGTGAAACCTACGGCGGCCGTCAATTTATGGATGCAATGCCAGCGGCCCCCAGCATGACCAGAGGATTGCAAGAAAAAATAAGCAATGAAGCGTTGGGAGTCACCATTGAAAATCAGTTTTCGGTAGGAGAATACGACATTCTCATCCTCAGTGCTAAGGAATCCAATGGCCTAGAAACTTGGTTAAACCAAAATAATTACCGCATTCCCCCTGGAGCTACCGATGTATTGGGAGCATATATTAAACAAGGGCTAAAGTTTTTTGTTGCTAAAGTCAACCTGAAAGAATTCGATCGCCAAGGATTTCAAGCCCTGCGGCCGCTGATGATGGCCTACGAATCCCCGCGGTTTATGTTGCCCATCCGTTTAGGTATGGTGAATGCAGATGGCCCCCAAGAATTAATCGTTTATCTACTCTCTCCCCAAGGAGCGGTGGAAGTTACCAACTATCGCACTGAAAAAATTCCCTCTAACTTGGATTTACCTGAATTTGTCCAGGGGGAATTTGGCCAGTTCTATGGCGCTATGTTCGACACTGCTTACAAACGCTCTGGTAAAAATGTTGCTTTTCTGGAATATTCCTGGGACATGGGCAGTTGCGATCCCTGTTCAGCGGACCCCCTTTCCCCCCAAGAATTGAAAGAAGCCGGAGTATTTTGGTTAGACCAACCCAGTGCTAGCCCTAATCCATCCTTCCGGGGTATGCCTTTCCCCGGCAACAGCAATGTGTTCATCACCCGTTTACATTTACGCTACACCCCCGACAAATTCCCGGAGGATTTACGTTTTCAAAACACCGCTAACCAGGAATTGTTCCAAGGGCGTTATGTCCTCCGGCGTCCCTATCGTGGGGAAATGAATTGCACCGCTGCCAACGCCTATCGTCAAACGGTGCAAAAACGCCAACGGGAAGAAGCTAAAACCCTCGCTAACTTGACCGGTTGGCCCCTGACGGAAATTGAGGACAAAATTAACTATCTGGAAGGCCCCCGGGATTCTATTCCCTGGTGGCGTAAACTCTGGCCCCGTTAAAGTTGAAGTAATTTATACATCTCAATTGCCATGGATCCCTTAACCAAATTAGTTTTAAGCGTCACTACCTTGCCCGTTCTTTCCGCCCTGGGCTTAGCCCGTTGCCTTGGTCAACGCAGTGAGGCCCTGGGTAAACTTTCCGAAGAAGTGTTCCGAGGCGATCGCCTGCCGGTGTTACCCTTTCCCGTCGAAGAAGAAGCAGGTTAAAGTGAATACTCCCCCCAAACCTTGGCTGGGGATAGCGGGTGAGTTGTATTTGACTAAAACTTTATGGGTCATTTTCCCCACAAACTGCGGGTGCTGTTGAGCGTTTACTTTGCCCAAATGGTGGAGTACCGGGCAGAAATTTTCTTTTGGATTTTGTCCGGCTCCCTGCCTCTAATTTTGATGGGCGTGTGGGTGAAAGCAGCGGAGAGTGGCGACTTTACCCTTGACGCGATCCAGGTGGCCCGGTATTTTTTTGCTGTCTTTGTGGTGCGCCAGATGACCACCATCTGGGTGATTTGGGAATTTGAAAAGGAAGTGCTGGAAGGGGTTTTATCTTTCCGTTTACTGCAACCCCTAGATCCGGTGTGGCATCACATTGCCCGCCACTGGGCCGAAAAAATGACCCGCCTGCCTATTCTGGCTATTTTGACTGTTCTTTTTTTCTCCCTCTATCCCGAAGCTTTTTGGTTGCCCGATCCCTGGCATTTTCTCCAAGGGCTAATTGGCATTGTCTGTTCCTTTACCTTGTACTTTTTGATTCAGTACACCTTTGCCCTCTGTGCCTTTTGGACGGAACGGGCCAGCGCCCTCCAAGACCTCTGGTTTTTGTTTTATATTTTTCTGTCGGGCGTTATTGCTCCCCTAGAGACCTTTCCCGACGCAGTACGGCAAATTGTTTTACTCACCCCGTTCCCCTACGGTGTTTACTTCCCCGCCGCCGCTTTGGTGGGTTTACCTTTGCCCTTCTTCAAGAGTTTATTAATTATTGGTGTTTGGATTGGCGTATTTGCCCTGCTTAACCGTTGGCTATGGCGACAGGGTTTGAAACAATATTCTGGCATGGGAGCGTAGAGCCAGGGCCCTTTGCCTGGTTTGAGGTTACCATTCTCAATTGACCTACTAAAGTGACCCCAATGCTGGGGAATTTTTTTCTAGCTTCTCCCCCGACTTGGGATTCAATTCCCCCATTTAATTGGAGCTTGGCCTAACTTTTTTCAGTGGAGACAATAGTCGGGAATGCAGTTTTGCTCCATATATTCATGGTACTTTTGAATTTGCTTGTCACATTGCTCCTGGGTCCAGCCACAATGGTCTGTTAACGTTTGGCAAATGCCGGCCAGGGCGCTAAAGCCATAATCGTTAGTCACCATGGCGATCGCCGTACGTCGTCGACAAATATCCACCAAGGTGTGGGCCATTTCTGCTTGTACTGCAAAAACAACTTGGGCTTTGATATCCGGCAAGGAAGGAATAATCCTTTCCCCCAACTCCGGCGCTCCGTGGACTAAGGCTAAAATGTCTCCAGCCCTGGCTCCGTAAAGGCAAAATAAATGTTGAATAGAATGACGCTCCAAATGATTGCCATATTTATCCATGGCAGTTTCCAAGGACAGGGGATAGGCTTCTGCCCCCGGTAAAGGTTGGGTCAGGGTGGGGCAGAGAGGAGCAGAGCGTCCCAGCTTGCCATAAACCTTATCCACCATTTCTTCTCCCACCTGGCGATAGGTGGTCAACTTACCGCCAATTAGGGAAATCAAATTATTAACTCCGTCTTGACTATGGTCATAAAGAATATGGTTGCGGGTAATACTGCCGGCCTTTTTGCCATCGGTGTAGGGCAGAGGGCGCACCCCGGAATAGGTGAAACGCACATCCTGCCTGGTTAACTGAGCTGCTGGCATCACCCGGTTAGTTTCCGCAATCAGGTAATCAATCTCGTCATCACTGGCTTTAACCCTGTCGAGGGAACCATCATAGCGGTGGTCCGTGGTACCAATCAGATATTTACCCAACCAGGGAATGATGAAATAGGGCCGCTTATCCACAAACGCTTCCACATATAAGGCTGAAGCGGGGGCTCCAGGGAAGGGATCCACCACAATATGACTTCCTTTGGTACCGCCAATTTTTCTCTCTTTGAGAATAGAAATCGATTCAGATCCCCGACGGGCTAGGGCGCAGACCTCATCTACCCAAGGGCCAGCGGTGTTAATAACGATCGCCTGGCCACTATTAACAGTAAATTTTTCTCCGCTCAGTTGATCCTGGCAATGGATGGCGGTAATCAGGTTATTTTCCCCTTTCTCCAACCCCTTCACAGCCACATAGTTGAGCATGGCCGCCCCGGCCTTTTGGGCCGATAGGGTAACTTCTAAATCTAACCGTTCCGCATATTCCACCTGGCCGTCAAAATATTGGGCTCCCCCTTTTAAGCCTTTTTTCTCCGCCGCTCGGAACAGTTGCTGGAACTGTTGGGGGCTTAACATCCTATGGGAAGGGAGGGTTTTATCAAAACTGAGGATGTCGTAAAGAATCATGCCCGCCTGAATTTCCCAATAGGCCCGGCTCGACCAGTCGTACACCGGAATGGTCAACTGGAGGGGCTGGACCAAATGGGGGGCGGTGTGGAGCAGAACTTCCCTTTCCCGCAGGGATTCCCGCACCAGATTAAATTCAAAATATTCCAGATAGCGCAGGCCGCCATGGATTAAGCGGGTGGACCAACTACTCGTACCACTGGCGAAATCATCCTTTTCGATCAGGAGGGTTTTGAGTCCCCGCAAAGCTCCGTCCCGGGCCGTGCCAACCCCGTTAATGCCTCCCCCAATCACAATTAGGTCATAGGCCGTATTTTGGATTTCTGGGAAATTACGCATGGCTGGGTAATGCTCCAATGAGGAATAAATCGTGCAATTAGTGCAATGAAATGTAAAAAATCCCCCTAAACTCTAACTCTGGGCAATTTTTAGGGGGTTTGGACAATGGTTATTTGGTTACCATCCGCCGACCACAACTGGCATTGGCGATCGCCTACATTTGGGGGGGCTCTCCCAGTACCACATCGGCGTAGGCTTCCCGCAGTAGGTGATTGGCCCATTGTTGAACGTCGTAACGCTTAATGGCGGCGTACATTCTCTCCATGCGTTTTTTCTGTTCGTCTTTGTCCATGGCCAGGGCCTGGTCAATGGATTCGTCCATACGGCTGGAAGCGTAGGGGTTAGTCAACACCGCATCGGGTAGTTCCACCGCACAACCGGCAAATTCCGAGAGGATCAGAACTCCTTCTTCGCCATTTTTAGCGACCACATACTCCTTAGCCACCAGGTTTAGCCCATCCCGCAGGGGGGTGATCCAGGCAATGTCGGCGGCACAGAACAGGGCAATGAGCTCCTCATAGGCTAAAGGAGAGGTGAACAGCATCACTGGTGTCCAGGACAGTTTGGCGAAGCGGCCGTTAATTTTCCCTGCCAGTCGTTCAATTTCGTTTTGGGCGTTGCGGTAAATACGCATTCCCTCAGCGGCCTTGGCTACGGGGACTACCAGGCTAATTTCCCCCTGCAATTCGGGGCGACGCTCCAGTAGACGTTCATAGCACATCAACATTTCCTTGGTGCCCTTCACGTAATCCACCCGCCCAGCGGAAACAATTAGCCTCTTACCGCCTAAATCTTGTTTAATTTCGGCAACTTTCTGTTGCACACTTTCTTTGGCCACGATCGCCCGGATATTTGCCGGATTGGTGCCCACGGGAAACGCATCGAGGTTAATGAGGCGATCGCCATAGCGCAACTGGGTGGTGAGTTCCGGTTCCGCCAGGGCCGTACCGTAGGGGGTAAAGGCTTGGTCTACCACAACCCGTCTGGTGATTTCCACCGGCTTGAGACTACGGGCCACGGCGACAAAATTTTCTACGTAGCGGGGAATATGAAAACCACAGAGATCACAGGCCAGCAAGCTTTCTACGATCGCCTCCCGCCAGGGCAAAATATTGAAAATATCAACGCTGGGGAAGGGGGTGTGGTGGAAAAAGGCAATCTTGGCGTTGGGCTTGAGCTGACGAATGTAAAGGGGCGCTAACCAGAGGTTATAGTCGTGGACCCAAAACAACGCATTGTCATCGGCATCGGCACAGGCCGCCTCGGCAAATAAGCGGTTAATGTGCTGAAAATTATCCCAATCAGAAGAATCGTAGGTGAACTGCCAGGGGAAAGAGTGGAGAATGGGCCAAAAGGCTTCCTTGGAAGTTATGTGATAGAAGTTTTTCACCTGCTCCGCCGTCAGGGGTACCCGGCGCACCGTACAACGATCGCCAAGGCCTTCAATGGACATATCCGCCTGAAAATCATCCTTTTGCTTCGGCGAAACCTGTTTCCATGCGACCCAGGTGCTCTGTTCCGCATCGGCAAAAAAACTTTTTAGGGTGGGCAAAATCCCGTTGGGACTCTTTTTCTCTCGATACACCGTTTTGCCATTTTCCCTAACTTCGTCGTAGGGCTCACGGTGGTAAAGGATCACAAGGGATGAATTCATAAAATCAGCGGTCTCCAAAATCAAGAATCAAACAAAGTAACTATTGGGTAGGTCTAGTACGGCTAATGCACCCGACTTCCCGGAACCCAAGTTAATTCCCGCCGGGGCATTTTAGTACGTTGAATAAAACTTTTCACCGCTAATATCGGTACAGAAAAATTGATTACGTCCTGGGCGAGTCCACAGACATCGCGTTCCCCCGTGGGGGCAATTACGGTAACGGCTCATAAATCTTTGTTAAAGATTACTTAACCCGTCAGTAAAATGCCGTAACACTAATTACCTTTTCCCCTTACTCCAGAGGAGAACAGCAGCGGCAAGCCACCAATCTCTGGTTTTTGGAAAGCCGCCCCTGGACTATGGAAAAAGTAGTTACTTGTTAAGTATAGTAACAGAAAAAGCTTTTCTGGCAAGATTTCTGCTTCTGGAGTTGGGGGTATCCTCTGGAAATTTACCCATCGATTGCGGTAAATTCTATTTTTTTTGTTAACCTTAAAACTATTGCCATGGGCAGGGTAAATTGATTTTTTCTTGTTGTTTGATCCCATTTTCCAGTCTTTTTGACTTCCATTCAGTCAGGATAATTTTTGCAGTTTTTTTATGGAGTTTTGATAACATTGAGCTTTGCCCCCGGCGATCGCCTAGGGATAAACAATAAACGCGTGAACTAATATACCTGGATTTATCCCTGGGTTGACATTGTTTTTGCCCCCCTAAGTCAGCAATGACAGAGTTGAAAATCCCTTACTCCCCAGCAATTTCAGCTTATTTTGAGCTTATTTTTCAGTATGAAAACATTGAATCGTATCCATCTGGTCGAAGAAGAAACAGAAAAACTAATGGCTTGGGCCCGGAGTGTCACGGAATCGCCGGAGAACTATTTCCAAGCGGCCCGGGAAGTGGTGAAAAAATTGGGGGCCCATTACCAAGGGGATGGCCTAACCCAAGTGGGATTTTGGGTGCCCCGGTTGGCGGGGGAAGGGGCTTTTACTGAAAAGTTAATTTACCTAGAGGTGTTTACGCCCTTGGGGGAGATTGATTTCCAAGCGCCGGAACAAACTGGCTTGTTTCGTTGGGAAAGGATTGAATTGCCCCAACAGGGGGAATTTGTTTGGGCTGTGCTGTCGGGGATGCGGCCAGGCACCAGAGATCAAGCTGGTTCTTTCTATTGGTTGCGCTATTACGATTCCATTTTGTCCAACACGTTGGTCATCCGTGATCCCCTGGCCTATTCCCTGCCCTACGGTGTTTTTGCCCCAGCGGAACTGTACGATGTGGAAAAAATGCAGAGGGAACGGGCGGATTTAGATTATTTACGGCGATCGGCTGCCCTGAACCATTGCCAAGAAAATCCTGAAAATGTCTTTGATCCGGAGCAGCTTAAGGCCCAGCGGGCGGCGGTGCTTAACCCGGCCATTCCTGTGGATCAAAATTTGCATCCCGATGAAGACAGCGAAGCGGCCATTTGTCGGGTGGGGGCCATGGCCAATATTTTGCAGATCCACATCAATACCGCTTCCCCGGAAGGCACCCTGGCGGGACTCACTAAAATTTACCAACGGCTGGGGGAAAAAATTCTCCGGCACGAACCCCTCAGCGACGCGGAACAGAATTATTTGGGCTACGACGCCATCCAACTATTGCCCATCGAACCCACCATTGAATATCGCCTGGAAGATTTCAACCAAGACCACGAATTTTTCTCCATTGCCGGGGAAGAGGTGGAGGAAATAGAAGTGGAAGAAGGGGCTGTGGTGGTGGAAGAGAAAATCAAAGTTACCCTCCGCAAACCCAATACCCAAAATTGGGGCTATGACGTGCCCATTCTCGGTTCCGGAGCCACTAATCCTGCGGTGTTAGGTACTTTGCGCCCGGATGAATTGGTGGACTTGATTGCCACGTTGCACAATTTTCCCAGCGGCCCCATTCAGGTAATTTACGATTTGGTCTATGGCCATGCCGATAACCAGGCGTTGGAATTGCTCAATCGGCAATATTTTAAAGGCCCCAATATGTACGGCCAGGATTTGAACCATCAGTTGCCCATTGTTCGGGCCATTTTGTTGGAAATGCAACGGCGCAAAATTAATACCGGAGCCGACGGTATTCGGGTGGATGGGGGCCAGGATTTCCGCTTTTTTAATCCCCTCACGGGACGGGTGGAACAGGACGATGCCTATTTATTAGCTATGAGCGATGTGGTGCAGGAAATCCAAGGTTGTAAACGGTTACTGTTCACCATTTTTGAAGATGGGCGTCCCTGGCCAGAAGATGGTTGGGAAGAGAAATCCACCTATAGGGAGTTAATTGAGCTGCGGCCAGAATCCTACCAGTGGGGACCGCTAATTTTTGCCCATAACACCCCTTCCCTCAAGGGTTTTTGGCAACGGAAATGGGAACGGGTTTGTGAGGTGATGTACAAAGGCGATCGGTGGATCACTGGCTGTGGTAACCACGATACGGTGCGCCGGGGTAACCAAATTGACCACCATAACTCGGAAATTAACTGGAATTTGGGCACAACTTTGCCGGAAGTGTTGCACAATGCCTACGACAATCCGGCCACCTTATTGTGGGTCTATGGTTTTTGCCCGGGCTTACCGATGGATTTTTTAAATGCCATGATGCACAGTCCCTGGGGGTTTTTCCGCAACACCGATGAACGCTATGGCGTGAAAGTAGCTTTTGAAGAAGCGGGTTTTCTCGATTGGCAAATTTCCCCGGAGTTATACCAGCACCCCCAACTATTTCCCCAACTAAAGGCCCTGGGTTTTAAAGATTTGGCACTGTTGCAACGGTTTATGAAGGCAGTGGCCGATGCCATGGTGAAAAAAGATTTTCAGCTCGAAGCGGTAGCTAAGGCCTGTCGCCATTGTTTGGGCTATGAGCCTGAGGAAGATGGGGACGCGGCGGCCTGTGATCTGGAATTACTCAGTCAGTTTAAACATGCCGAACAACCGGAATTTGTTACCCGTTTGGATGTGCCGAAGTTGAAAAAATTTGCTAGGGCTTTTATGGAAGATGGCCACGAAGCTTGTCGGGTATCCTATCATTTCGACCAAGTGGACCCAGAAAGAAGTCGTTTTAACTTGGCATTGCGCAATTACCGACGGCAACATCCCTGGTTACACCACAATCTCCAAGACGGCGATCGCTTTAACCGCATCCATGAAAATGACCACACTCTTTTTTATGGTCTCAGGACTAACCCCGCCACAGCCCACAGTGATGATCCTGAAAAGGTGGTGATGGTGACCCATATGGAGGGAGATCCTGCCATTGTTACCTTGGGGGACTGGTTACAACTGGATTTGCAGGAATGGGAAGTGGCGATCGCCACCCCGGGGGTGAATGTGGATTCCACAGCGGATTCGTTGCGGGTGTTTGAGTTGCGGGACGGCCAGGGTTTGATTTTACGCAACAGTCGTTCCTAGGGCCCAGCGGGGCAGAGATTTAGAGATTTGATGATTAATTTTTTGGAGGTTACTGTTCTATGACAGCTAAGCAAAATCAGTATGTAATGGCCCTGGATTTGGGCACCACCGGCAATCGAGCCATTTTGTTTGATTATGACGGCAACATTGCCGGGCAAGCTTACAAAGAGTTAACCCAGTTCTATCCCAAGGCTGGCTGGGTGGAGCACGATGCCCTGGAAATCTGGCGGGATACGAAAACAGTCATGCAGGAAGTGGTGCAAAAAACTGCCATCCAACCCCAACAAATTGTGGCGATCGGTCTAACGGTGCAACGGGAAACGTGTTTGCTCTGGGATAAGAC
The DNA here is from genome assembly GCF_010222815.1 of Synechocystis sp. CACIAM 05. Classification (GTDB taxonomy): domain Bacteria; phylum Cyanobacteriota; class Cyanobacteriia; order Cyanobacteriales; family Microcystaceae; genus Synechocystis. Next base: position 1,871,763 of record NZ_CP019225.1, read on the forward strand.
CACTGGCCAATCTCTCCATCCGGCAATTGTCTGGCAGGATCGACGCACTGCTCACTTTTGTGGAGAATTAACTGCGGCGGGCTACGTGGACGAAATTTATGAGCGCACCGGCCTCGTGTTAGATGCCTATTTTTCGGGCACCAAGCTCCATTGGCTATTGGATTGGGTTAAACAGAATAAGAGTGTCGATCCAGCTAATCTGTTGGCGGGCACCATTGATAGCTGGGCCCTCTGGAACTTAACTGGGGGTAAAGTACACCGCACGGACCACAGCAATGCTAGCCGTACTATGGTGCTCAATTTAGACAGCCTCATCTGGGATGAAAAGCTGTTGGATTTATTCACCATTCCCGCCCAGATTATGCCGGAGGTGCAACCTAGTTTAAGTTACTTCGGCGTTACCGACCCGGAAATTCTGGGGGTAGAAATTCCCATTACCGCCATTTTTGGTGACCAACAGGCGGCCCTCTATGCCCACGGCTGCGATCGCCCAGGATTGCTGAAATGCACCTATGGCACGGGGGCTTTTTTGGTGGCGAATACGGGGCAAACGGTAACCCGTTCCCAACATCGCTTACTTTCCACTGTGGCTTGGACCCAAACCAACCGAGACAAAAGCTTGACAAGGGATTACGCCTTGGAAGGAAGTATGTTCACTGCTGGTTCCTGTGTGCAATGGCTACGGGATAAGTTGGGTTTAATTGAATCAGCGGCGGCCAGTGAAAGCCTAGCCCGCAGTGTGGACAGTAATGGCGGCGTTTACTTTGTGCCAGCCCTGAGTGGTTTGGGTGCTCCCCATTGGGACATGAATGCCTGTGGTGCTTTTCTTGGCTTAACAGCGGGGGTAACCAAAGCCCATCTGGTCAGATCAGTCCTAGAGGCGATCGCCTTCCAAGCCCGGGAAGTGGTAGAGGCCATTAACCAGGATAGTCCCGCCCCCATTCAACAACTGAAGGTAGATGGAGGAGCCTGCAACAATGACTTTTTGATGCAATGCCAAGCGGATGTTTTGGGCATTCCCGTGGAGCGGCCTGCGGTGTTGGATGCCACGGCCCAGGGAGCCGCCTTTGGCGCCGGGCTAACGGTGGGATTTTGGCAAGACTACCGAGCTTTGGTGGAAAATCGGGCCATTGACCGGGTATTTGAACCAGGAGTAGGATCCGCCGATGCCCAGGCAAATTTTTCCGTTTGGCAAGAGGCTGTCCGCCGGGCTAAAAATTGGGTGGAATCAGCTTCAAATTAGGTTTTTCCGAACCTTCCACCACGGGACGATAAGCTTAATTTGTCTTCAATTTCTGCCCATGCGTATTTAGGAAGGTGTATCCATTGCCCAGTGACATTGCTTCGATCACCAGCACCCAAAACCCCCTGGTTAAACAATTGCGCCAACTGCACCAAACCAAGGGACGGAAACAACAGGGTCAACTTTTGCTGGAAGGCACCCATTTGCTCGAAGTGGCTTTAACCCAAGGCAAAGGCTTTAACCATGGCTGTTTCACCGCAATGTGGCAGGAAAAAAATCCCGCCTTGGCCGATCGCCTAATGGCCCAGTCTGTCCATAGTTGTTTGGTAAGTGGGGAAGTTTTGGCAAAAATGGCCAGCACCGTTAACCCCGACGGCGTGGTAGCAACTCTAACCATGGATCAATTTTGGCGATCGCCGCCCCCCCATGCTCGGTTAGGCCTAGTGCTGGAAAGATTACAGGATCCAGGTAACCTGGGCACTATTCTTAGAACCGCCGCCGCCACCGGAGTGGAAGGAATTTGGTTAACCGCTGACTGCGTTGATCCCACCAGCCCAAAGGTCTTGCGCTCCTCCGCCGGTAGTAGCTTGCTTTTGCCCCAGCAACAACTGCAATCTTTGCCGCCACTCCTGGAAAAATTTCACACCCAGGGATTACAACTCATTGCCACCGTTCCCCAGGCAACCCAAACTCTCTGGGAAATTGATTTTCAGCGGCCCACCATAGTCATTTTTGGTAGTGAAGGCCAAGGGCTCAGCGCTCCCGTGCTGGAACTAACCACCCATCAAGTGGCCATTCCCCAAGCTCCCCAGGTGGAATCCCTCAACGTGGCGATCGCCGTCGGGGTAATGCTCTACGAAGCCCGGCGACAACAATGGGCGGCATCAACACCAGGGTAAGTTCGGTTCTTTGCCCTCCGGTTTTTTCCTGAAATTGTTACATTGTGTTTATCCCATCGGAATCAATCCCAAATCGAGTTCCATTACTAGAAGAGGAGATCCACTGTGACCCATGAACCCCAACGTCCCCAACCGTTATTCGCTGGCAATGAAGCCCCAGGCAAGGATAGTTTGTGGACATACGTTCAAGAATTAAGCCCCGAAACCATTGCCCAATTGTCTCGCCCCGATTCCCAAGAAGTGTTTCAAGTGATGGAGCGCAACATTATCGGTCTGTTGGGAAATTTACCTCCGGAGCACTTTGGGGTAACCATCAGCACTAGCCGGGAAAATTTGGGCCGTCTTTTAGCCTCCGCTATGATGAGTGGCTATTTTCTTCGCAACGCCGAGCAAAGGTTAGGATTTGAACAAGCTTTTAAAAGTAGCAGCAACAGCAACGAGAATACCGAATACTAACACCGAGTTCTATGAGGTGGTATCTGTCCAGATCAAAGCCTCTGCAGGCACCCTAAAGAATAGCTAGATTTTGCTTCTAAGTTTTGGTTTTCCGCCGTATTGTTCTGGGATTGCCCGGTCTGGAAAATGAACTACCCAGAGTTAATCATATGCACGAAGTTAGTCTGATGGAGCAAACTTTGGCGATCGCCATTGCCCAGGCGGAGGGTCATGGGGCGAGTCAAATTCACCGTCTAACCCTGCGGGTGGGGCAACAGTCGGGGGTAGTGGCCGATGCCCTACGGTTTGCGTTTGAAGTGGTGCGACAAAATACCATGGCCGCCGAGGCGAGATTGGAAATTGAAGAAATTCCCGTTACCTGTCGTTGCCAACACTGCCACGAAAATTTTCAGCCAGAGGATTGGATTTACCGCTGTCCCCACTGCGACCAGATTAGCCAAACAGTAATGGATGGAAAACAGTTGGAACTAGCATCCCTAGAACTGAGTTGAGCATGGGGCCAAGTCCTAACCGGGGGGAGGAACCGCTGTCACCATGGGCTGTGTTAAATTTCTTTAAGCAACCGTAGTTAGATTTTTCCCAAGCTGTATTAACTACGACCAATCATCAACTTAATTAAAATGATGTTTCCTCTACTGGCCCTTGAGATTCCTGAACCGATTAAAACTTATAGCCAATTTGGCCACCCCATTATGATGTGGGCGTTGTTCTTCACTTCGGTGTACGCCATGTGGCTGGGCTTCCAGTCCCGACAAATTCGCTCCGCAGAACCAGAAAAACGCAAGGAGTTGATCCAAAAAGATGTTAAGGGTAAACACTTTATCCTCGGCTCTCTCCTACTTTCCCTAATGGTGTTGGGGACCATTGGCGGCATGGCGGTTACCTATATAAACAACGGCAAGCTGTTTGTCGGTCCCCACTTACTCGTTGGTCTCGCCATGATCGGTTTGATCTCTACGGCGGCGGCGTTGGTACCCTGGATGCAAAAGGGTAATGAAACAGCCCGCTTAACCCACATCACCCTGAATATCACATTGATTGGTTTATTTGGCTGGCAAGCTTTCACTGGGGTGGAAATTGTCCAAAGAATTATCAGCAAATTGGGCTCCTAGGTTGTTACTGTTTTGCAAACTTTGTCCGTACTAACCAATCCCGTTGACGTTTTAATTTTGTCCAATGGCCCAGGGGAAGTGACCACCTGGGTTCGTCCTGTTGTGCAGGCTTTGCGTCAACTTTTGGGTTACAACCACCTGAGGATTTCGGTGATGCTTTCCCCCTGTCCCCATGCCATGGGTAGGGAAGCGGAGGTGGTGCGTAGCTATCCAGAAGTCGACCGGGTGCAGAGTAGTGAACATTTTTGGAATTTCTTGCTCTGGGGGAAAACGGCGGAGTCATGGTCCTGGCATTCCCAAGGGGTGGTGCTTTTTTTGGGGGGAGATCAGTTTTTTGCCCTGGCGATCGCCAAACGGTTGGGCTATCGTTCCGTGGTCTATGCCGAGTGGGATGCCCGCTGGCCCCGGTGGATTGATGCCTTTGGGGTGATGAATGAACAAGTACGCCAAGCTTTACCCGAAATTTATCGATCAAAAGCCACCGTCGTGGGGGATTTGATGGTGGATGTTGATGCCGCCGACGCTCCGGTAGGTCCATCGGCAAAACCTTTAATCGGTCTCCTGCCCGGTTCTAAGGCAACTAAACTGACCCAGGGAGTGCCCCTGGAAGTGGCGATCGCCGTGGAGTTACAGAAAACCCATCCCCAATGCCGATTTGTGCTTTTTTTAGCGCCCACCGTAGATTTGGAGCAATTGCAGAGCTACGGCCAGGTCAAAACCAATCCCTTGGTTAGTTCCATGGGCAACATTGAAATAGAAGTGGTGGAAAAAGAGGAGCCAGACCCCTATTTGTTGGCAGCAACGGGATTAAGAATTGATATTTGTCGCCAATTTCCCGCCCTGACGGAGTTGAAAAAATTGACCTTCGCCCTAACCACTGTGGGGGCCAACACCGCTCAACTGGGAGCTTTGGGCATTCCCATGGTGGTTTTATTGCCTACCCAACACACGGAAGCGCTGAAGCATTTGGACGGTTTACCAGGATTAATTGCTCGCATTCCCTGGGTGGGACAACAATCTACCCGCCTGATTAATTACCTCATTGCCAAGAAAAAACGTCTCTTTGCCTGGCCCAATCTCTGGGCTGGTCGGGAAATTGTGCCGGAATTGATGGGGGATCTAACGCCGATGGGGGTGGCTAGTCAATTAACGCCCTGGTTAGACCATCCTGAACAGTTAACCCAGATACGTCAACAATTACAACAGGTGCGGGGCCAATCCGGGGCGGCGATCGCCATGGCCGAGTTGGTGGCAGAACAAATTGCGGTCCAGCAAACACCAGTTAGGATGAGTTTGACAAAATAGCTAGCAACTTAGAAAATAGAAGATCGCTTGTCAACTATCCCGCTCGGATCAGGTTACGACAACCATTACCCAAAAATGCCAGAGCTTAATATTTTTCTGTTGTTTCCCTAGGATCTGTTTGTAATGCCCCCCTAGCCCCCCAATTCTGGGGGGGATCAATTTTAAAGTCCCCCAACGTTGGGGGATTTAGGGGGCAGAGTTAACAAGTTCCTCAAATAAACCAGAAAACTTAACGGCGGCATACCTGTACGGCAATCTACGCAAATAAATTATGAGTTACGCCATTATTGAAATTGGGGGAACCCAAATTCGGGTTGAGCCCGGCCGTTTTTACGAGATTAATCACCTCGACGCCGCACCGGAAGACAGCTATGTGGTCGATAAGGTGTTGCTAGTCAAAGACGGAGACAATGTGACCATCGGCCAGCCCTACGTCGCTGGAGCCACGGTGGAAGGGGAAATTCTCTCCCACCGTCGGGGTCGCAAAGTCATCGTTTACAAAATGCAGCCCAAAAAGAAAACCCGTAAAAAACGGGGTCACCGCCAAGAGCTCACCCGCCTATTAGTGAAATCCATCTCCGTCAACGGCACGGCGATCGCCGAAGCCCCCGAAGTGGATGCTAAAACCCCGGTGGTAGCTGGTTAAGACAACAACCAATCAAATTTGGCTAGATTGTAAGTCGGGTACAATTAGAACTCGATGCCTAGCCTGAAAAGAATTTGTTAACCATTAACAGGAGACATTAACAACCATGGCCCATAAGAAAGGAACGGGGAGTACCCGGAACGGTCGCGATTCTAACGCCCAACGCTTGGGAGTCAAACGCTACGGTGGTCAAACCGTCACCGCCGGCAGCATCATTGTGCGTCAACGGGGTACCCAAGTTCACCCTGGCAATAACGTCGGCCGGGGCAGTGACGATACCCTTTATTCTTTGATTGACGGTGTGGTTAAGTTTGAACACAAAACCAGAAGCCGCCGCAAAGTGAGTGTTTATCCCGTCGCCGCTGAATAAACTTTCATCAAGTTAGAATGCTTAAAATCCTCCAAATTCTGGGGGATTTACTGTTTTTACCTCTGTAACTTGGCTTCGATGTCCTTTGCTACCCCGCTCAAACCCTATCTGGCTGTTTCCATTCAAGATTGCGGCGAACCCCTCGCCCCCATCAATGTGGAGGGTGTTAAGTTACTCAAACCCCATCCCTACGAAAAATTAGGAGCGGATTACCAAGGGCGATCGCCTTACGTATTGCGTACTGGAGTTTTAAAAAGATTGGACCAGGCTCGGTTGACCTTAGCTGACATTGAACCGAGTTGGGAAATTTTAATATTTGATGCTTACCGTCCGATCGCCGTTCAACAGTTTATGGTGGATCACACTTTTGCCGAAATTGTGGCGAGAGATGGCTTACAAGGCCAAGTTTTAACCCCCGAACAAAAGGAAAATATTTATCACCAGGTTTATCAAATTTGGGCCGTTCCCAGCGATAATCCCCTTACTCCTCCGCCCCACAGCACGGGAGCAGCTCTGGATATAACGTTGCTGGATGGCTTAGGGCAACCTGTGGATATGGGGGGAGAAATTGACGAATTATCAGCCCGTTCCCTGCCCAATTATTATCAAACAGTGGAACCGAATAGCGATCGCCAAAGGAAAGAATTTGAACAATATCAAAGACGAAGAGAACTCTTAAATACCATTATGGAAAGCGCCGGGTTTCTGCGGCATCCGGGGGAATGGTGGCATTTTTCCCAGGGGGATCAACTCTGGGCTTGGCAATATAATCAACGACATCCAGACCACCAAAAGATCGCCTACTACGGCCGGGTTGAATGATGTTCAGATTCTGTTTACAAAGTTTTAGTTTGTTTCTTTAATCTCGGAAAATGTTGAAGAATAAATTAAAACTTGAGCAACAGATTTTTTAAAATTCTAACAAGCAGATATTAACTGGAAATCGCCTCTTGATTAGTTAGCCCACAGGTTAATAAGCGCAGGCCGTATTCAATGCCTTCCACCACCGCCTGATAGGAAGCTTCTAAAATATTGCCCGATACTCCTACAGTGGTCCAACGGCGATCGCCATTGCTGGATTCGACGAGGACACGGGTTTTGGCGGAGGTGCCGGCCCCCCCATCTAAAATCCGTACTTTGTAGTCAGTGAGGTGAAAATCAGCAATTTGGGGATAAAAACGGGTCAAGGCTTTGCGCAGAGCTTGGTCTAGGGCCGAGACGGGGCCATTGCCTTCCGCTACTTCCAAGATATTTTGCCCATTAACAGTTACTTTCACCGTGGCTAAGGCATTGCGATAAGCAGGATTTTCCGCCGGGGTCAGCAAATCACAATGTACTTGGAAGCCCTGCACTAAAAATAGGGGTTGGCGATCGCCCATGGCCTGACGCATGAGAAGTTCAAAGCTAGCCTCCGCCGCTTCAAATTGGTAACCTTGCTGTTCTAAGTCTTTGAGGGTTGCCAAAATGGTGCGGCAGGCGGGATTCTGACGATCTAGGGCAATGCCAAATAACTCTGCTTTGGATAAAACATTGCTCAACCCCGCTTGTTCTGACACCACAATACGCCGTTCATTACCCACCAAATTCGGGGCAATATGCTCATAGGTAAAGGGATTACGTTGCACTGCCGAGACGTGGATTCCGCCCTTATGGGCAAAGGCCGATCGCCCCACAAAAGGAGCATGGTCATCGGGGGCCAGGTTGACTATTTCACTGATCAAACGGCTGGTGCTAGTGAGATGGGTTAGCTTTTCCGGTTTGATGGAATCGTAATCGAGTTTCAGTTGTAAATTGGGAATCAGAGTGCAGAGGTTAGCATTGCCACAGCGCTCCCCATAGCCATTGATGGTGCCCTGAACCATAGTCGCTCCAGCCTGCACCGCCAGGAGGGAATTGGCCACCGCCGTGCCACTGTCATTGTGGGCATGGATACCCAGTTGGGGTTGACCATCGGATTGACCGTCCAGTCCTAAACTCCGTCGAACTTTAGTAGTAATTTCGCTGATTTGCCCCGGTAAAGTACCCCCATTGGTATCACACATCACGAGCCATTCTGCCCCGGCCTGCTGGGCTGTGGCTAAGGTTGCCAAGGCATAATCTGGATTAGCTCGATAGCCATCAAACCAATGTTCGGCATCGTATATCACCCGCCGCCCTTGGCTACGTAGATAGGCGATCGTGTCGCTGATCATAGCCAAATTTTCCGCCAAGCTAGTTTGTAATCCCTCTAGCACATGGAGGTCCCAGGACTTGCCAAAAACTGTTACCCAGCGGGTTCCAGCAGAGAGAATTGCCTGGAGCATTTTGTCTGTTTCCACCGCTTTGTGGGGGCGACGGGTGGAGCAAAAGGCCACAATTTCCGCCTGCTCCAAGGGATCTTCCTGTAATTGCCAAAAAAACTGCACATCCTTAGGATTGGCTCCGGGCCAACCTCCCTCAATAAAGGGAATACCCAATTGATCCAAACGGCGGGCAATGGTCAATTTATCGGTCAACGATAAAGAAATTCCCTCCCTTTGGGCCCCGTCTCGGAGGGTGGTGTCGTAGAGCCAAAGGGAAGTTTTCTTGGTAGCCATGGGCGATGGATGGTGAGGGATACGGACAAAAATTCTGCTACCCTAATTCTAGATTAACTTTTTACTATTCCTGGGCAAAAATTTTAAAGTTTGTTCCATCTTGGTATCAAGACTTTGGCTGACCAAATTTAACTCTCAGCCGATGGGTAAAGCTTTATTAGATAGTGTGACGACGGAGGGAGAATTCAAGCGACGTTCAAGTGTGATTGAGACTATACTGACGAATAAGTTCCAGGATTTGAAACAAACCGATATTAACCAGTCTCTTTTCTATCAGGAGATTAAGCGGGAGGGTCTTCAAGAGGGGGAGCCCGCATTAATGGCTTCTTCGGTTGGCGCGGACGAAATTGCCGATTTTGCGGAGGTGGAAAAGTTTCTCGATACGCAGGTAAAACGCTCTTCATCGGGAATGTGTGTCTGCTTAGCGTTTGCGGTGGCGGTCCATTTTGAGCTGGAGATTTTGTTAGAAATAACCCTGTAAAATAAGATTCAAGCACAAACATCCATGGACAACATTAAAATCGATCAGCTGTATGAAAAAGACTATAGCCAATGGGCAGAAACCATGGCCGATTTGCTCCAATCGGGTAAATTTACGGAACTTGATATTGAAAATTTGGTGGAAGAGGTACGGGATTTGTCGAAGCGAGAAAGGGATCGCCTTCTGAGTAGTTTGCGGTTGATTGTCCATCATTTGCTGAAGTGGGATTATCAGCCAAAACGGCGCTCTCGCAGTTGGCAAGGAACAATAGAGCGAGAAAGAGCAAATATCGATCTCTACTTGAAAGATAGTCCTAGCCTAAAACGCTATTTGATTAATGAATCCCTATCAAAAATTTATCCTACCGCCCGGGCCGATGGATTTAAGGAAACGGGTTTGGCTCTACCTGATACCTGTCCCTATGGTATTGATGAAGTGTTGCATCGTGTGGTTTCCCTGGGTGATTAATCATCAATTGTGTCCGTCTGGGGTAAACGGTTTGTTAAGGGTTGGGAGTTTGTTGAGTAAGCTAATGAATGTCGGTTCTCAATTGTGATTCCTATGTCGGACGTGATGATCCGGGGGTCAAATTTAGGCAAAAAGTACATGATTGGCCACCAAGCAGAAGGACGGTCTAATTATGTGGCGTTGCGAGATGTACTGGCAGATGGAGCCAGGTCCCTGGTAAAGCGGTTTACGGTTGATAAAAATCGATCGCCTGCTTGGGGTTTATTCCAGTCCTGACCGGGATCCCCGTATCCACTCCGTCACCATTTCCCTGGTGGTTAAAACAGAAGATAATTTGCTCATGGGCGATCGCCAGGAAGTATCCAAGGTCAAAGCTTTTGCGGTGGAAGATTTACCGTTAGGAGCATTAAGCCATGACCACGATCAACAACTACAGGATTTTCTGCGAGGAGAAACAATCATTGCCTGATTCCCAGTACTTCATCTTGGGTAAATATTCCGTATAAATCAGCTAAGTTTTCGATCAGGTCTTCAAGATATTTTTCTTGTGCCCAATGGTCGGAAAATTCATTCAAATACCCTCAAAATATATCATCGTTTTCTTTCCAAGAAATATAGATGACTTTCATAATTTTATGCAAATTTAGTCCATTTTTCTGAATTGATATGCGCTCATTATTAATCGCTTTCTACCGATTCATTGTCTTAACTTATTTAATAATTATTGAATGAATTAATGAACAAACTCTAATTTTGATTGTTTTTTGTAACTATTAAGTCAATTTTTCTAACAACACTTAGTATGTATTGTTATCGTCAAGAGTTATTTTCCAAATACAATCATAGTCTTCACCTGCTGAGTAATTACAATTACTTCTCCTAACAGTTAATTTACCTAGTTCGTAATCTTCCCAAACATACCATCCTTTACCCTGATCTGGTACCATGTTTGAAACAAATGGTAGACCAATTACCGATAAAGCATCATTTACTGATTTAATAAATTCATCCGAATTTGATATAATCAATGGTGGTCTTCGATTATAGTTGTTTAGATTAAATTCCTCGGATTCAAAAATCCAGCTTGTCGCTCCTGATGATTCCTTTACTTGACGATATGTAAAGTTATAAATTTTTTCTAGTGGTGGATTTTCTTCTGGTATTAAAATATTTTCTTTTGCCTCTGTACTACCTGTATCTTCTACCCCTATTTCTGTATCATGGCTATTTGAACATCCAATGATAACGAAGATGAAAACTAAAAGAGGAATAATTAAAGAAGTTTGACCCCAGCTAAGCTTTTTTCTAAGCATAATTGTGTATATTTGTTAATCCAATAAAAGTTGATAGATAGATATCTTGAAACTTCTTTTCTTATTATTAACTGAACAAAACTAGATGATTTTTGAAAATATCATGAGTTTTATTCTATCATTATTTATTGGAATTCGACCTAAAAATTAATGATAATGATTATGTCCATTGTCCATCTGCAAATACTTCAGATGTTGTTATAAGTAACTTTTGGTTATTAGAGTATTTTCGACCGTCTAGATCTTGATAAGTGATTTTGATTGGCAATTGTGATTTGTAAATCAAAATTCCGTTTTGCCCAGTTAACCCAAAGCTATTGCTGATCGATTTTCCGTTAAGAATCAATGGGATCATTGTTTTTTGATTAAAACATCTTTTAATTGACTCAATATGATAATCAAAGTATTTTTTATTTGCATCGTTTCTTTCGCAAAAAATTTGTTCTAAATCATCTTCCTTAACTTTTAATTGAATATTTATTGCTGGTCTATTTCCACTGTTGTAAACAACTAAGTTATACATGGTATTTATATTTCCACTCGACTCCGTTTCTACATTTACAGAAATTATTGGACGATTAGCCATTAGCCAGAATTTTCTCGTAAAAAATAGAGCAAGCCCTGATAAAAGAGGGGACAAGATAGATGAAAAATTCCTGATTGTATCAGTATCTAAATCACCTTTCATAAAAAACAACCGACTACATAAACTATTAACAAGCATAACATTATTTTAATTTGGTCAACTAAAAAGGGAAAGTATATAATTTCCTTTCCCTTCCTATTTTCAATTTAACTTACTGATCTGCGCCTTCAATCGGTGCAAAACCTTGGCGTTGAATATTTTCCGTTACATGGCGGGGTTCCAAGAACTGGAGTAGATAGTCTGGCCCACCCGCTTTAGAGCCGACCCCAGACATTTTGAACCCCCCAAAAGGTTGGCGGGAAACGATCGCCCCGGTGATGGTGCGGTTGATGTAAAGATTACCCACTTCAAACTCCGCAGCAGCACGATTAATGTGATCTGGGGTACGGGAATAGAGACCCCCCGTTAAAGCGTAGTCGGTGCCATTGGCAATTTCCAACGCTTCGTCAAAATTGGCCGCCCGAATAATGGCTACCACTGGACCAAAAATTTCCTCCTGGGCAATGGTGGCATGGCGGTCAACATTTTTGAACACCGTGGGGCCGACGAAATAGCCTTCACTAGGGGCATCACAGGCGATCGCCAATTCACATTCCGCCTTACCCTGTTCGATGTATTCCTGAATGCGGGCTTGGGCCTTGGCATCAATTACCGGACCAACCTGGGTGCTGGGGTCATCGGTGGGGCCCACATTGAGGGAATGGGTTGCCTCTACAAACCGCTCCACAAAGGCATCGTATACGGGGGAAAGCACCACCACCCGGGAACAGGCAGAACACTTTTGGCCCGTATAACCAAAGGCGGAATACACCGCTCCAGCCACCGCTTGATCGAGATCCGCACTTTCATCAACGATGATGGCGTTTTTGCCGCCCATTTCTGCAATTACCCGTTTGAGGTGTTTTTGTCCTGGTTGTACTAAAGCGGCATCGGCGTAAATGCGACAACCCACTTCCCTGGAGCCAGTGAAAGCAATCAAATGTACGTCGGGATGATTGACCATGTGGGAACCCACCACCGACCCCTTACCAGGTACATATTGGAAGACCCCAGGGGGAACCCCCGCTGCAATAAGAATTTCCGCAATTTTGGCCGCAATTACCGTGGAAGTTTCCGCCGGTTTCAGTAACGTACAATTGCCCGTCACCAAAGCCGCCACCGTCATGCCAACGGCGATCGCCATGGGGAAATTCCAGGGGGAAATCACTAGGGCAATGCCCCGGGGTTGATAGAAATAACGGTTGGTTTCTCCAGGAATATCGAGGTTAACGCCTTGGTCTAGCCGTTCCATTTCATCGGCATAGTAGCGACAAAAGTCGATCGCCTCGGACACCTCTGCATCAGCTTGGGGAATAATTTTGCCCACTTCCAAACAAATCCAGGCGTTTAACTCATGGCGACGTTCCTCCATAATGTCCGCCGCTTTCCGGAGCATGGCACACCGCTCCCGTACCGGGGTTTTCTTCCAAGCAGGAAACGCAGCTTTAGCTATCTCCAGGGCATGGTCTGCCTGTTCAACACTGATCAACCCCACTTTGCCGATCACCTGGGACGGACGGCAGGGATTAACAGAATCAATCAAGGTTTCGGTTTCGACATACTCGCCGTTAATGTAGGGCAGATAGGTTTGGCTCAATTGTTGTTTAACCCTGGTTAGGGCTTGAAATGCTTTTTGACGCAGGTCAGCATCGGCGTAATCGGTGTCGGGAGCGTTGCCATAACCCTTGGTGGGTAGGTCATTAATGCCTTTAACTTGGGGCGGAGCAATTAATTCTTCAATGGGCCGCTCTTCTAGGTTTTGGCGCAGAAAAGAACTGTTAGCGGTATTTTCCAACAAGCGTCGGATCAAATAAGCCATCCCCGGTAACAGCCGACCGTAGGGTGCATAGACCCGTACCCGATGACCCCGTTTCACAATGGCCCGGGCCAGGGGTTCTCCCATGCCGTAGAGAATCTGCATTTCGTAACGACGTTTGGGAATATTCAACTCTTCGGCGATCGCACAGGCCAGGGCTTGGGAACGCACATTATGGCTACCAATGGCGGCGTATAAATATTCGTGGTTTTCCAGTAATAACCGAGTCATGCGCTCGTAGTTGGCATCGGTTTGGGCTTTTTCCACATAAACCGGAATTTGCCAATGGTTTTGTTGGGCCCTAATGGTTTCTTGATCCCAATAGGCTCCTTTCACCAAGCGCACAGTCACGGGATAACCCCGATGTTTAGCCCAGGGAATCAGTGCCTCCAAATCTTCGGCCGAATCCCGCAGATAGGCCTGCATCGTAATGCCCACATCGGTGCGGGAACGGAATTCTTCTTCCACTAACAATTCCTTGAGAATATTTAAAATCAGGTCTTTGTAGTGGTACTGCTCCATGTCAAAGTGAACGGCGACTCCTAATTCTTGGGCTCGCCGCAACAATGCCCGAATCCGTTCACAAACTTTCGCTTTACTACCTGCGGGGTCCAGGGGATCAAATTGGGAATAAAAAGCCGTTAACTTTACTGATACCTGTACCTGGGGCAACATTTCCCCGTCTGCCTGATCAATTTGGGGCACCTTCGACCAGGATTTAGCCTGCTGGGATAACTGGGCCATCAAGTCTAAATAGTTCTGCCAATATTCCGACGCCTCCGATTCTGTAATTACCGCTTCGCCCAACAGGTCAATGGTAAAGCCCATTTTTTCCTTGCGGAGCCGTTCCACTGCTTTGATCACCTGGGCGATCGTTTCCCCAGCAATGTATTTAAAAGCCAACTGTTCCGTCGCTTTACTCACCGTTCCCGCTGCAATCTGGGCCGGCGTCGAGTGGGCATCGGCAAAATTCAACAATTTTTTCAGTGCTTCTGGTAATTCCACCTCCTCTTCGCTCATATACTGCTGGAGATGGTTCGCAATCTCGCTATTACTCTGCAACGCTGGCAGACAGTCAATAAATTTGAACAATTGCACCCGCAATCCAGGATGACCCATGGTCCAATCCAGCAACTTGTCATCGAGCCGCAGATTATCGCCAATTTTGTCCCACAGCGATCGTTTCTCCCTAGTCTGGGCTAATAGTTCCTTGGCGATCGCCTGGGTGGCCTGTTCATACTGTTGTTGTGAATCGATTTGTGCAACCATGGCTTATCTTCTGGGCGATCTGTTTGGTAAGGTATTCCCAACCCTTTATTGTACATTCAGAAAGTGATGCTCTGATTCTTCATCCTAATGAAATGGAAAAATTAGTCTCTCTCAAGAACAGCTAAATTTCCATAATGAAAATTGCCGAAAAAGTGAGCTTTTATACCTTAAATAAGAGTATGAAGTGTGTAGAATGATTATAGGTTTCTCAAAATGCCTGTCATAACTAATTTTCAGCCAAATCAACCGACAATCCTTTGTTGACTAAGCTCAATTTTTGGGTGTGGCAAAATTTTTTGGATGCGACAAAAACAGTATTTGCCTCAACAAAAATTAGAAGGAAAGGATTATGTCGGTTAAATTAGCGGTTCTAAGCTTACTTGCTTCCACGTTCACATTACCATTGCTGCTACCATCCTCAGTCCAGGCCCAGACATTAATCCCGGGTAAACAGTGTGTATTTAACAACGGCGCTTTCTCGGTAAACGTAGATTGGTATGACCCCGGCTCGATTATTTTCATCGGCAAAGATGTAACAGAGGCCAAAGACTACTCAAAATATCAAGTAACTGGGAATCCCGTAGATACTAAGAAGGATGTGACACTGGGGTTTAGTTCCTGTACTGAGGGGGCAAACCGTGTGGCAGTTGTCAGAATTGTTGGCCATGACATAGCCAATTCAGCAATTATAATTGCGGCTGGAACCCTGGCTGGGGTGGCCACTGGTGTGGGCGGTGCATTCGTCTGTGCGGCTTCAGTGGGGGCGGGCTGTGTTACCCTCGCGGTGGTGGCACCTGTTACAGGAGGGACTATTGCAGCAGTGGAAAAAGCGCTTCCAGAAGTTAAAGAAATTGCCTATATTGGCTCCCCTGGCACAGAAAATTACGTGGATTTATCCGGCACAATCTGGCAAGTGGGCATTGCCAATAATATTCCCTTGAGTGACAGCCGTGGATTTGATAAAGTCGCAACATTTTTCACTGGCGGAACACCGGGACCAAGAAGTATCAGTTTTAACAATCAGGCCGGTTATGTAGCTGAAATGGTGGTGATGTACTTTCAGAAACAGGATATTGGCGGTGGCAATTTTGTTGATATGCCAGTGGTAAAAACTTCCGGAAATATCTCCGTTGGTCGTACTGTCCACATCAATGTTCCATTGGCAGTTTCTAATCAGCCTATTCAGGTATTTATTAAAGGTGTTGCGACATTGAAACCCGATGTTTACTCAACGACTGTTCCTGTTAATTTTTCAGGAAACAGGTGCTATAAGTCATTTGGGACTATTTTTGATGCCCAAGGTAGCACTTGCTAGAGCCCATTTCTAAAGAAAAAATCAAGCCCAAATTATCTCCACTAAAATGATTTGGGCTTCGCAATAAGGGTGACAGATATTTTGTATCGCTCTTCCGTCAGACTGAGGGAATTAAAATGGAGATAAAAGGCTGAAAAGCGCGGAGGGAGAATGACAAAGACAAGAGAGGCAAAAAAGACAGTACAGTGTGTAGACACATATAGTGAACTGTATAAAAA